>CBFGWV010000062.1:0-19208 GCA_965652545.1 uncultured Candidatus Competibacteraceae bacterium
CAAACCGGTGATCCCAGGGGGTGGGCTGTCATAGCTTGATGCCCGGCCTAAAGCCGGTGCCGCAAAACAGTCTCCAGCTCGTCGTCACCGAGCACGATCGGGTTGGTCTTCATGCTCGAGCCACGGCTGGCGGCCACGACACGGCCGATATCGTCGGCCGTCATCCCGTACTGCGACAGCCGCGGCAAATCCAGCCGCTCCACCCAATCGCTCAACAACAACACCAACGCCTCGCGCGCGTTGCGGCCATTCTTGTGCGTGCGCCCGGTCAGCAGATTCCCCAGGCGGGCATACTTCACACGGGCCGGGTTGTCAGCATCCCGCTCCCGCATGGCATCGATATTCGCGCGCGTCACCGCAGCCAACAGCGTCCCGCAGACCACCCCATGCGGAATCGGGAAAAACGCCCCCAACGGCGAGGCCAGCCCATGTACCGCACCCAGCCCCGTCTGCGCCAGGCAAACACCGGACAACAACGCCGCATATGCCAGGTCTCCCCGGCCGGCCGCGGCATTCTCACCGTTGTCGTACCACGCCCAAAGCCCCCGCCGCACCGCCATCACCCCACTCTCGCACAAGGCGTCGGTCAACGGGTTGGCCCGGGTCGAGGTGTATGACTCGATCAATTGAGTCAGCGCATCCATCGCATTGGCCGCAATCTGCCCGGGCGGGCAACTGGCCAGCAGGTCGGGGTCGATTACCGCGTACTCGGGCACCAGACGCTCATCGCGGAACGACTTCTTGTATCCGGCCTCCCCGCGCACACTGAGCACCGCGTTCTTGGTCGCCTCGCTACCGGTGCCCGCGGTGGTCGGCACCGCAATGAACGGGACCGCCGGCCCCTCGTAGGCGCGCTCCGGCCCCACGCCTTCGAGATAGTCTTCGGCCGGGTGCGGTGCCTTGATCAGGCCGGCGATGGCTTTGGCCGCATCCAGAACGCTGCCGCCGCCGATACCGATAACCACATCCACCGGCTGCTCGCGGTACTGGCCGGCCACCTCATCGATGCGTGCCGGCGACGGCTCGTCGTCGATCGACACAGTGCCCACGGACAGGTCGGCTTGTTTGAAGGCATCCATCAATGCCTGCCCCGGCGGCGAGCCGAGCAGGGAACGGGCACCGGTCACCAGCAGCACATGGCGGCCGTAGCCCCGCGCCAGGGCAGGCAGGCGTGCACGCTCGCCGGCGCCGAACACGACACGGGGCAGCCGGGCTATCGAAAACGGGGCAATGGGGGAGAGGACGTCGAGATCCAAGTCGGAGCGTAGCGTAAGGTCCGCCGTAGTCATCGGGGTCGTTTGGCGCAGCCGCGGGTAACCGAAAGAGGGTTTAAGCATAGCCCGATTGCAGCGTCGGTGGTGCAGATGCTCGCGCCCGACAACGGGAACATTAGTAGGTCGTTGATTAGTAAATATTTTTATTGACATACGGTTCCGTTCGATGGAACCGTAGCGCCCCGTTCACATTGCCCCGGACTATGGATGGTTCGTTCATGCATAAACAAAACTTAACGCAGTACAGGCCGCGGCGGGAGGCAGGCTTCACACTGCTCGAAGTGCTGGTTGCGGTGTTCGTCATGACCGTCGGCCTGCTCGGCATCGCCAGCCTCCAGGCGCGGGCGATGCAAGGCAATCACAGTGCCTTTCTGCGTACCCAGGCCGCCACGCTGGCCTACGCCATGCTCGACACCTGGCGGGCCAACCACCGGGCGGTCCTGGCCGGCGGCGCACCGCCCGGCCTGGACGGCTGGCACATCCGCGTGGCCGACACGCTCCCCGATGGCCGTTTGCATATCGAGCGCAGTGGTGAGGACATCACCGTCAGCCTGAGCTGGACGGATACGCGCTATATCGAAGTCGGTCGCACGCCCGGCGACCATGAGACAGACAAAACCACCACCTTCACGCTGGGCGGCCGGCTATGAACGGCCGGCGACCTCAGCGCGGCTTGTCCCTGGTGGAGCTGCTCATCGGCATCACACTGGGCCTGATGCTCACCGGCGCAATCATCCAGCTGTTTGCCGGCACCAAGGCCACATACCTGAGCGAGCAGTCGCTCTCGCGGGTGCAGGAAACCGGCCGCTTCGCATTGGAGTTTCTAAAGCGCGATGTGCGCATGGCCGGCTTCGCCGGGACATGTGCCGGCGGGCTGCCCACGCCCAAGAACCACCTGAACATCGGCAGCGCCGCCTACGACCCGGTGATCTACGCCCGCGAGCCGGGCGTCCTGGGCTGGGACTACCCAGGCACCGGCGATGGCGCCACATTCCACCTGCCGGCCATCGGCCGCTCGACCCGGTTTGCAGCCGCCTCCACCTGGACGGCCAGCGACGGCGCGCCGCTCTCTACCCTACTCGACGACCGGCTGATGCCCGGCAGCGATGTGCTGATGCTCACCTGGCTGGAGCCGGTGCCGGGCATCCGCACCCGCGCGGGCAACCCCGTGGACAACAGCGGCATCGCCCTCGACACCCCGAACGGCCTGGGGCCGGACGCCATCGTGCAGATCACCGACTGCAACGTATCGGACTTGTTCCAAAACCGCACGGACGAGACGGCCGCGCGACTCTCGCGTGGCAGCGGTGCCGGCAACCCACCGGGCAACCGAATGGCCCACCACTGGTCCGCCGCCTACCAAGCGGATGCGCAGGTGCTGCGCCGGCGCATCCAGGTGTACTACGTCGGTCGCCGCCGCACCGGCGAGGAGCCCAGCCTGTACCGCATGGACTTTGGCATCCACGGCACCCAGTTGCGGGCCGCGGACGAACTGGTCGAGGGCGTAGAGAACCTGCAGGTCAGCTACGGCATACCCCCGCCCGGCGCGGGCGGCATGAGCCGCTTCGTCAGTGCCGATGCCGTGACGGACTGGGCCGCCGTCAGCATGGTGCGGCTGGCCCTGCTGGTGCGGGCGGCGGACGAGGACGGAGGGCCTCCGGATACGCGCCGTTTCGAGCTCGCCGGGGTGCAGATCGACCCGGTTGACGACCGGCGCCAACGACAGGTGTTCCAGATCGACATCGGCGTGCGCAACGCCATCCGCACATTCTGAGTTGATACAGGGGGAGAGGAAAACGATGAAGACCCAACAGGGGGCGGTGCTGGTCATCGCCTTGATCATGCTGCTGGCCCTGACGCTGCTCGGCACCACGGCGGTACAGACCACGGTGATGCAGGAACGCATGGCCGGCAATGTCCTCGACCGCACCCAGGCCTTTCAACATAGCGAGTCCCTCGCCCGCTCGACGGAGGCCGACCTCAAGCGGGCAGGCGTGACGGCGACCGCCGCGGCGCTCAAGCACCCGCCAGCGGCGTTGGTACGTCGGCTGATGCAAGGCGATTGCTCGGCCCTGCGCTTTGTCGGCGACCCTGAGCTGGCCAGCTACTGGAACACCATCGAATCGACCTCGCCCGATGGGCAGAACCGACCCCAACGGGTGCTGCTCATGCCGGTCCCCGAGCCGGGCGGTGCCAGCGGCGGGCCGTTGGCACCGATGTGCATACCCATGGGCGAGGAGATCGCCAACAGCGCCAACGCCGCCGGGGGTGGCGGTGGCCAGTACGCGCGGCTGGGCAATTTCTTCTGGGTCGTCGCCCATGCCCGCAGCCCAAGCGACACCGCGGGCGTCACCGTGCAAACCCTGTACCTGCAGGGCGCCAACTAACCGTCTTCACCCTTCCAAGCCCATCACCATCACAAGCGAAAAAGGACCTTCGCCATGCCCTGGTTCCGCCTCTTGCCGCCCGGCATCGCCGGCTTGCTGCTCTGCCTGTGCGCCGCGACGGCGCACGCTCAGATCAACGATGACATTGCACAAGTGCCGTTATCCGTCGCCATCGGCGCAGTACACCCGAATGTCATGTTCATCCTGGACGACTCCGGATCGATGGACTGGGCCTTCATGCCGGACGAGGCCGGCACGCTGGTCACCCGCAACCATATTGACCCGCGGGCGTTCTCCGGCGAATTCAACCGCGTCTACTACCACCCCAAGCTGCGCTATCCCCCGCCACACGGGGCCGATGGCGAGCCCCTGCCCGATGCCCGGTTCGCGGCCGCTTCACGCGATGGCTATGGCAGCACCCCGCTGGCCGACGAGCAGGTCGATCTTGCGAGCGCCTACGTCCCCAGTTGGGGGAGCCTGCTCGAGGACCCGCGAATCCGCGAATTGGAGGGGCCGAAGCGGGCGTACTTCAACCTGTTCACCGGTGACGAAGATCTCGTCGATAGCACGGCGCATCCGTACTACGCCGCCACCTATGGCGGCTACTACGATGCCGGTTGCACCGCCACACCCGAGGATGCGGACTGCTATGTCCGCATCACGGTCCCCGCGGCGGAGGAAACCCACTTCGCCAACTGGTTCAGCTACTACCGCAACCGCATGTTCACCGCCCGCGCCGGCATCAGCCGGGCCTTCGCCACCCAGGACGAGCGCCTGCGTGTCGGCTTCGGCCGCTTGTGGGCAGGCTTCGCCGGCAATCGCTACACCGGCACCCGTGAGGTCGGCCCACGCACGGTGGATGGGGTCAGTGGCCAGACCATCGAGCGCGGTGTGCGCCCGTTTCGCGGCCGCGACCGGGATGCGTTCTTTCACTGGCTGTTCAGCCAGCAGCAAGAACGCACGACACCCACCCGCCGGGCGCTGGACGACGCAGGCCGTTACTTCCGTCACAGCAGCCGCCCCTGGCAGGCGGACGAGGGCGACGAGCGCGCCATGTGCCGCGCCAGCCATACCATCGTGATGTCCGATGGCTACTGGAACGACGGGCCACCCACCACCGTCGCCGCCCGTCACAATATTGACGGCAACACAGGGCCGGCGATCACTGACGCCGGCGGCACCCGCCGCTACCAGTACCGGCCGGTCAGCCCGTTCGCCGACGCCCATGGCGGCTCGGGCGACCCGAATGCCAACGCCACTCTGGCCGATGTGGCCATGTACTACTGGAACCGCGACCTGCGCCCGGACATACCCAACGGCGTGCCGACCAGCCCGGATGACCCCGCCTTCTGGCAGCACATGGTCACCTACACCGTGGGGCTGGGCCTGGAGGGAACGGTCGATCCCGAGCACGCCCGCCTGGCGCGTCGCCTTGCCGACGATGACGATCCGGACAACGACATTGATATTGACTGGCCACGCCCGGTCAACGGCGGTGGCACGGCCAACCTGGACGACCTGCTGCACGCGGCCATCAATGGTCGCGGGGATTTCTTCTCCGCTGCCGACCCGGCGGCCTTCGCTGCGGCGCTGGACGGTATTCTCGACGACATCGGCAGCCGGCAGGACACGGCCACCGGGTTGGCCGGGTCGGCGAGCCTGACCCAAGGGGATGAGTTATCGGTCATCGCCGGCTTTGACAGCACCGACTGGTCTGGCGAGCTGATTGCAATTCGCCACGCGCCCGACCCAGCCGGCGGCCAGCCCGGCGCGCGCGAGCTGTGGCGCACCTCCGCAACTCTGAGCCCGGCTCAGGCCGCGCAGCGGCGCATCTTCATCGGCCACGCCGGCGCTGTCGTCCCGTTCGAGCCCAGCCTGCGCGACCGGCAGCTGCGTACCCGCATCCAAGGCCCGTACGCGGCGACGCAGGTGGACGCGCTGATCGACTACCTGCGCGGCGATGACACCCAGGAGAGCGCCAACGGCGGGCCGTTCCGCGACCGCGGCACACTGCTGGGCGATATCGTCAACGCCGGCCCCGTCGTCGTCGCGCCGCGCAACCAGGGCTGGCTGGAACTGGACGGCTACGCCGCGCACCTCGACACCCAGGCCGATCGCCCGCCGATGGTGTTCGTGGGCGCCAACGACGGCATGCTGCACGGCTTCGACGCCGATGGCCGCGAGCGCTTCGCTTATATCCCCGACGCGGTGGTCGAGAACCTGCACGCCCTGGCCGACCCGGGCTACACCCACCGGTTCTATGTCGACGGCAAAAGCACTCTGGGTGACGCCCAACTCGGCGGACGCTGGACCACACTGCTGGCCACCACCACCGGTGCGGGTGGCAAAGGGATATTCACCCTCGACGTCGGCGTGGCCTCACCCGCGCAGATGGGCGCCGCCAACGTCTTATGGGACATCAGCGCCGCCAGCGGCGAGGCCTTCGAGCACGATCTGGGCTACACCCTGGGCGCGCCGCTGATCGACCGGCTGGCCGACGGCACCTGGGTGGTCGTCTTCGGCAACGGCTATGGCAGCGACGGCAAGCGCGCCGTGCTCTACGTAGTGAACGCCGCCGACGGCAACCTGCTCGCCAAACTGGACACCGGCGTCGGCACCCCCGCAGCCCCCAACGGCTTATCCACCCCCAGCATCGCGCGCAGCTTCAAAACCTTGGAAGATCCCATCACCGGCAAGACCACGGTCCAGCCCTACGCCCGTCACGTCTTCGCCGGCGACCTGCACGGCAACCTGTGGAAGTTCGACCTCAGTGACACACGCGGCTCAGGCGGTGGGTCAGCCGAGCGCAACGGCCGTATCGCCTACGGCGGCAAGCCGATGTTCAACACCCTGGCCCCTGACGGCCGCCGCCAACCCATCACCGCCGGCCCCACCCTATCCAGCCACCCTGCCGGTGGTTATGTCATCTACGTCGGCACAGGCAAGTTCTTCAGCCCCGGTGACCAGGTCGTCGACCGGCACGCCGACACGCAACCGATCGACAGCTTCTACGCCATCCGCGATACCGACAGCGGCGAGGGCGAGCCGATCGTCCTCAGCTCCGCACTGGACCGTGACGCCATCCTGCACGCGCAGACACTGCAAGCCGGCGGCACCGTCAGCGCCGCCGGCACCCGCCGCAACACCCGCAACGTGCCATTGGCCCCGGTCGATTGGGCCACCAAGCGCGGCTGGTACCTCGACCTGCGCCTCGGGTCCACGGACCGCCCGGGCGAGCGCGTGCTCACCACCCCCACCGTACTGCTTGGGGACGTCGCCTTCGCAACCTACGAACCGGGCCACGACCCCTGCAGCCCCGGTGGCACCAACCGTATGTATCTGCTCGACGCCTTGAACGGCCACGCCGCCCTGCACCTGCCGGAGGAACCCAGCGGCGGCGACGTCCCCACCTGCCCCCGCGGCGGCGGCTGCGCGGCGGTCGAACTGGGGAGCGGCCCACCCATCGCGCCCATGATGACCATCGCCGAGCGCCGTGACGAACACGGCCAGATCGTCAGCTACCAACGCATGATCAACCTGCCGTCGATCAGCAGTGCGGACGGGACGCCGACGGCGACCGCCATCGACAGTGGGGAGATCCCGCTGGGTCGGGTGTACTGGCTGGATCCGAATCCGCGATGAGGGTCCCTGCCGTCCGAGAAGCAATCGCGCACGGGGGTGCGCTCCTACAAGGGCTTCGATCGAGATATGCGATAGGCACTGGTCACGTCGCGGTTATCGATGCGGGCACCCGTAGGAGCCCTGCCCTCAGGGCGATGGCCCGATACGCCACCGAACCATCCGGATTGGTGCCAACTGAGAGGCAATCGCGCACAGGGGTGCGCTCCTACAGGTGCCCGGGTTCGGGGGCACAGAGCCCATCGGTTGCCACCGTCGGCCGGCCACCGACTCGAGCCATTCGACCCGGGTGGGGCGTGATCAGGCCGTCGGCAGCATGGATGCTGCCGTCGAGCGTACAGGGAGGTATTTACAGCGCGCCTGAACACGCCCCACTCGGGTCGAATGGCGGGAACCCCGGCAGCGCGCCTGGACAGCCCCCCAGGTCCGAGCGGCGGGAACCAGAGCAAGAACCCAGCCGATTGCTCGCCGCCACCACGGCATGGGTATACTTGAGCCCTTTTCACGCCCACGCCCATCCGACGGCCCCTCACGCCGGACAAATCGAGCCCAATGGACAAGACCTACGACCCTCAAGCCCTGGAACGCGACTGGTACCACACCTGGGAGACGAACGACTGGTTCGCCCCCACCGGTACCGGCCAGCCCTATTGCATCATGCTGCCGCCGCCCAATGTCACCGGCACCTTGCACATGGGACACGCGTTCCAGCACACCTTGATGGACGTGATGATCCGCTATCACCGCATGAGCGGTGACAACACCCTGTGGCAACCGGGCACCGACCATGCCGGCATCGCCACCCAGATCGTCGTCGAACGCCAACTCGAGGCCAAAGGCGAATCCCGCCACGAGATGGGTCGCGAGGCCTTCGTCGAGCGCGTGTGGGAATGGAAGGAAGAATCCGGCTCCACCATCACCAACCAGATGCGTCGCATGGGCACCTCGCCGGACTGGTCGCGTGAGCGCTTCACCATGGACGATGGGCTGTCCAAGGCCGTGCAGGAGGTGTTCATCCGCCTGCATGAGGAAGGCCTCATCTACCGCGGCAAGCGCCTGGTCAACTGGGACCCGAAGCTCAAGACCGCCGTGTCCGACCTCGAAGTCGCCTCCGCGGAAGAAAACGGCTCCATCTGGCACATCCGCTACCCGCTGTCCGAAGGCGGCGGCGACCTGGTGGTGGCCACCACCCGCCCGGAGACCATGCTCGGCGACACCGCTGTGGCCGTGCACCCGGAAGACGAGCGCTACAAGCACCTCATCGGCCTGCACATCCGCCTGCCGCTGTGCGAGCGCGACATCCCGATCATCGCCGATGACTACGTCGACCCGGCCTTCGGCACCGGCTGCGTCAAGATCACACCCGCCCACGATTTCAACGACTATCAGGTTGGCCAGCGTCACAATCTGGCGCTGATCAACATCTTCACCGAAGAGGCACAGGTCAACGACAATGCGCCGGCGCGGTACCGCGGTCTGGACCGCTTCGTCGCCCGCAAGAAGGTCGTCGCCGACCTCGAAGAAGCCGGTTTGCTGGTCGAGGTCAAGCCGCACAAACTCATGGTCCCCCGCTGCGAACGCACCGGCGAGGTGATCGAGCCCTTCCTCACCGACCAGTGGTACGTCGACCTCACCCGCAAGACGCAGCCCGACGGCCGCCCGGGCGGGCGCTGCCGCATCACGGGGCCGGCCATCGCCGCCGTGCACACCGGCAAGGTGCGCTTCGTCCCCGAAAACTGGTCCAAGACCTACTACGAGTGGATGAACAACATCGAGGACTGGTGCATCAGCCGCCAGCTCTGGTGGGGGCATCGCATTCCGGCGTGGTACGACGAGTCCGGCCGCATCTACGTCGGCCGCTCCGAGGCGGAAATCCGCGCCCGCCACGACATCGAACCCGACACCGTCCTCAGGCAGGACGAGGATGTGCTCGACACGTGGTTTTCCTCCGCTCTGTGGCCGTTCTCCACCCTGGGCTGGCCGGAGCAGACCGATGCGTTGAAGACCTTCTACCCCACCAGCGTGCTGGTGACGGGGTTCGATATCATCTTCTTCTGGGTTGCCCGGATGATCATGATGGGCGTGGTGTTCATGGATGGGGAAATCCCCTTCCACGAGGTCTACATCACCGGGCTCGTGCGCGACAAGGACGGCAGCAAGATGTCCAAGTCCAAGGGCAACGTGCTCGACCCGATCGACCTGATCGACGGCATCGCCCTGGACGATCTGGTCGCCAAGCGCACCAAGAGCCTGATGAACCCCAATCAGGCTTCGAGCATCGAGAAGGCCACGCGAAAGGAATACCCCGAGGGGATTCCCGCCTTCGGTGCCGACGCCCTGCGCTTTACCTTCGCCAGCCTCGCCACCCACGGCCGCGATGTGAAGTTCGACCTCGGCCGTTGCGAGGGCTACCGCAACTTCTGCAACAAGCTTTGGAATGCCTCGCGCTACGTGCTGATGAACACCGAGGGGCAGGACACGGGGCTGAATGCCGACGACCCGGTCACTCTGTCGCTGGCCGACCGCTGGATCGTCTCCCGCCTGCAGCGCACCGAACGCACGGTGGGCGAGCACATCCAGGGCTACCGCTTCGACCTGGCCGCCCAAGCCTTGTACAGCTTTGTCTGGGATGAGCTGTGCGACTGGTACCTGGAGCTGGCCAAACCCGTACTCATCGGCGCCGAGACCGACCCGGCCGCGCAGCGCGGCACCCGGCGCACGCTGGCGCGGGTGCTGGAGGCCACGCTGCGCCTGCTGCACCCGTTCATGCCGTTCATCACCGAGGCCATCTGGCAGCGTGTCGCACCGCTGGCCGGTGTCGAGGGGCAGACGGTGTCGCTGCGTCCGTTCCCGGTGGCCGAGGCGGCCAAACTGGACGAGGCCGCGGAGGCCGAAGTCGGCTGGCTGCAGGACGTGCTGCTGGGGGTGCGCCGCATCCGGGCCGAGATGAACATCGCCCCGGGCAAGCCGCTGCCACTGCTGCTGACCGGCGGCGACGCCACCGACCGCGAGCGCGAGGCGCGCAACCGTGCCTCGCTGTGCGCGCTGGGGCGGCTGGAGAGCATCACCTGGCTGGACGATGAACGCGATGCCCCCGAGTCGGCCGCCTTCCTGGTGGCCGGGCTCAAGGGCATGATCCCCATGGCCGGCTTGATCGACAAGGCGGCCGAGCTGAAACGGCTGGACAAAGAGCTGGAGCGCCTGAACGGCGAAGTCGGCCGGCTGTCCGCCAAGCTGGACAACCCGGACTTCGTCGACCGGGCGCCGGCAGCCGTCGTAGACAAGGAACGCGCAAAACTCGCCGATACGCGTCAAGCGTTGAGCGACATCACTGCGCAACGCGAACGTATCGCCGGTCTGTAATCGACACGATAAGGGGGTTTCATGAGTATTTGGGGGCGTCTGCAACGCGCCGTGGCGCGGTTGATCGACTGGTACAACCCGTTGACCTGGCGCCATCGTGGCTGGTTGTGGTTGACAGGGCTCGTCGTCGGCACGTACGCCGTCATCGTCATCATCCTCGGCATCCTGTGGTCGGATGAGCCGGAGGCCTTCGATGTGCGCGCCGTGGCCGAGGCTCGCCTGGGCGATGCTGCGCCCGCACGGCTCCCGCCAGGCTACGTTACGACATCGGCGGTGCTCGGGGTGGCGGAAACGCTGCTGGAGAAGTCCGGCGGCTATCTCACCAACGACAAATCATTGCCCGGCCTGTACCTGGATAACGTGCCCTCCTGGGAGTTCGGCGTGCTGACCGCGGTGCGCGATTCGACCCGCGCCCTGCGCAACGATTTCGCCCGCGCACAGAGCCAGTCGCGGGAGGACCAGGACTTGGTCATCGCACAGCCGCAGTTCAACTACGACTCCGACTCCTGGATCCTGCCCTCGACAGAGTCGGAGTACCGCAAGGGCATCGAGGCGCTCGACCGGTACCTGGTCCGTCTGGCCGACGGCAATCCGCAGGACGGCCAGTTCTATACCCGCGCCGACAACCTGCGCCTTTACCTCGGCGAGGTGGACAAACGTCTGGGCGATCTGGCCCAACGGCTGGCCGCCAGCGTGGGCCAGGCGCGGGTGAATCTCGCTCTGGCCGGCGACCGCAATGCCGAGGAATCCAAGCCGTCGCCGGAGCTCTCGTATGAGCAGACGCCGTGGCTGGAAATCGACAATACCTATTACGAAGCGCGTGGCTACACGTGGGCATTGCTGCACACCTTGCGCGGTATCGAGGTGGACTTCGCCCCCGTACTGGAGGACAAGAACGCACTGGTCTCACTGCGTCAGATCATCCGCGAGCTGGAAGGCGCTCAGCAGAACCTGTGGTCGCCGATGGTCCTCAATGGCACCGGCTTTGGCGTGTTGGCCAATCACAGTCTGGTCATGGCGTCCTACATCTCGCGTGCCAACGCGGCGGTCATCGACTTGCGGGACCTTCTCGGGCAAGGCTGACGGAAGCCCGCGATGGCTGATTTCCGCACCCATGCCCTGGGCGCCATGGTGGTCGCCGGTGCGCTGACCCTGCCGCTGTCGGCCGCCGGCGCGCTCAACGGCCCGATGGCCGCGCAGACCGCCACCGCGGTGATTGCCGGCGGCATCCTGCCGGACATCGATGCCGATGCCTCGGTACCGGTGCGCATCGCCTTTACGCTGCTGGCGGCCATCGCCGCCGGTGGCGTGGCCCTGGCCGTGGCCACCCGGCTGAGTCTGTCGGAGCTGCTGTTGCTCACCCTGGCGGTATTCCTGCTGGTGCGTTACGGCGTCTTCAGCGTGTTCGCCGGTTTTACCGTCCACCGCGGGCTGATCCATTCGCTGCCGGCCGCGGCGGTGTTCGGGTTGGGCCTGACGGTGCTCGCCTGGCGCTGGCTGGATGTGGACGCCCTGCGCGCCTGGCTGATCGGTGGGGCGTTGTTCATCGGGTGCATCACCCATCTGATCCTGGACGAGTTGGCCAGTGTCGATATCACCGGTGCCCGGGTCTCGCGCGCCTTCGGCACCGCCTTGAGCCTCGGCAGCGCAAACCAGCCCGTGGGGACGTTTGCCTTCTATGCCGCCGCTGCGTGCCTGGTCTGGCTTGCACCACCGCCTGACATCATCGGACTGTGGCTGAATCAAGCCGGGCAACGCCTGGCGCAGTGGCCGATCTGGCCCCAGCAACCCTGGCTGACGGCCTGGCTGGGGCTGTGAATGCGGGCACTGATCGTCGGGCACGGCCTGGCCGGTGCTCTTGCCGCCTGGCACCTGCATCGCCGCGGATGCGCCGTCACGGTGGCGGAGGCCGGCTTCCCACACACCGCATCGCGCGCCGCCGGGGCACTGATCTCGCCCATCACCGGGCAGCGCTTTCGCCTGATGCCGGGCTTCGACACATTGCTCGGGGATGCCCTCGATGACTATCGCAAGCTGGAGTCGCTGCTCGCTCGCCCTCTGATCACCCCCGTCACGATCCGCCGCCACCTGCCCGATGCGGCGGCGCGGGCCGCATTGGCACCGCGCCTGGCGGACCCGGCATACGCCGCCTATTTGGGTCAGGTGACGGACGGCACCGTCGACCTCACCGGCGCCTGGCAACTGGATGTGGACGGCCTGCTCGACAGCCTGGCGCGGTATTGGCGGTCGCTGGAGTGCTGGCGGTCGGCGGTAGTCGACTGGCGCGATGTCCAGCCCGGCTGGCGCTGGGGTGACGAGCCGTTCGACACCGTCATTGCCGCGGAAGGCTACGGTTGCCGGTGCAATCCGTGGTTTGCGGATGCGCCGCTGCATTACAACCACGGCGAAGCCCTGGATGTGCGCTGCGACACGCCGCCGCCCGCGGCCATCGTGCCGCACGATGGCCACTGGGCCTTAGCCCTGGGGCATGGCCGCTACCGGGTGGGTGCGACGTTCCACCCCGGTCTTGCCGACCCGCAGCCCCTGGACACACCGCCGACCGCACTTCTGGAGGCGGCGCACCGCCTGCTCGGCGACGGTGTGCGCATCGTCGGACGGGTCAGCGGCTCGCGTCCCGTGGGCCCCGGCCGGCAGCCCTGGTTGGGCGAGGCCGAGGCACCCGGCTTGTATGCACTCAACGGACTGGGCAGCAAAGGCAGCCTGTATGCGCCGATGCTGGCGCGACGGCTGTGTCAACGGCTCGGGCTGACGCCGTGCGCCTGACCGCGATGGCGCAGGAGTACTTGGCACCGGTACTACGCGCCGGTTCACTGGCCGTCGATGCCACCGCCGGCAACGGCCACGACACAGTGTTCCTGGCCTGTCGTACGCTGCCCGGCGGCCAGGTCGCGGCATTCGACGTCCAACCCGAGGCGCTGGAAGCCACGCGGGCCGCACTCACGGCGGCCGGTCTGGTCGGCAGGGTATGGCTGATCCACGACGGACACCAGCACATGGACCGGTACCTCGCCTCGTGGCAGGGCCGGGTCGATGCCGTGATGTTCAATCTGGGCTACCTGCCCGGAGCCGATCACGGCCTGACCACCCGCACCGAGACAACCCTGGCTGCCCTGCAAGAGGCGGCCCGCCTGTTGCACCCGGATGGCCGCATGACCATCATGAGCTATCCCGGGCACCCCGCCGGTGCCGACGAGGATGCGGCCATCCGCCGCTGGTTGGCCTCGCCGGCTTGCCCGTTGATCGCCGAGCGACTCACGATGCCGCTGACCCAGCGCCCCTCACCGTGCTTGTACTTGGCGTGCAACGCAGGCAGATAAGCCTCCGCCGCAGACCTCATCAGCCAAAATCGCCAATGCCTCCAAGGCATTGCGACTTTCGCCGTACGACCAATGAGGTTCGGCAATGGCTGGAAATCACGACCGATCAATTAGAACATCGTGAACTTCGAATTCTGTAGCGGCTGAGGCTGGATAGGCCTCCATCGGCAGAGCGGAGTCTCGCGCATGTCATCTATTCTGGTCCGAAGCGACAGCCTTCTATCTCTGTACCCCCCTCGCACCTCGGACCGTGGTGCCGAGTCGCCAAGCTCACCGACAACTTGGGCAGGGCAGAATGAGGCCGACCCCGCACCACCGACTCCAACGGGGCTGAGTTCGGAATCACCACCCGTCCTCAGCGACTCCGGCTACAGCGAGGAGCAGGCCGCCGACGACGCCGATGCCATATTCCGCGCCGTCGAGCCTGGTGCATTCGGCTGGGGGACCGAGGAAGACCCCATTTTTGAGATCCTCGAACGGCTCAACACGTTCGAGGGTGCCGAAGCGCAACTGACCGACGCGCAACAGGACACGCTCGTCTCCCAACGGGTCGAACGCCTGGCCCAGGTCTACAAAGACCATTACGAAAAGGACGGCGAAGGCCGCGACTTGCGCGCCAACCTCAAGGAAGAGCTCGACGATACACCCGACGACTGGATACGAGCGCAAGCGCTGCTCGATGGCGACGTGATCGGCGCACGGGCCGCGCATCTGCACATGAAGCTCGATCGGCACGAAGACGACGAGTTCATGGCGATGCTGCAGCAGACGCCCGGCGAAGACCGCGCGGCTCTGGCCCAGGCCTATGCCCGCCATTACCTGCCTGAGGTGGACGCGGACGATCCGCAGGCGGCACGGGACGCTCTGCTCTCCGCGATGGCAAACAGCGCCCGCCCCACCGGCAGGGGCGATACGTCGCGCAAGACCTTCAGTGACGAGCAGATGCAAGAGGCCCGGGCCTTGTTCGACGATGGCGACGACGCCGATCGGACCATCGCCGAGGCCGCCGCCGAGCGCGCGCACGGGCATATCGACGATGGGGTCATCTTCGGCTGGGGCAGCGGCGTGGACATGGACGGGCTGCGCGAGACCATCGATGCCTTGAGCCCCGAGCAGCGCGAGGTGTTCGCCAGCGTCTACGAGGAACGCTATGGGGACCCCCTGGAGGACGATGTCGCCGACATCGGTAATGACGACCAAGGCCGGGAGATCGAGCTGCTGCTCTTGACGGCCGACACTGATGATCCAGAGGCGGCATCAGACAACCAGACCGAACTGACTATCAGCCGGTTGCGGCAGGACGCCGATGATCCCGACGCGCTGCGCGAGCAGTTGGAGCCAATGAGCGCGGAGGAGATCGGGGTGCTGGTCGCCAGTGACCCGAGCCTGCGCGATGACCTGCTCGCCGAGCACGACGGCGACGATCGGGATGAGATCGGCTTGCTGCTGGAGAAGCCCGATCGCCAATCGCCTGAGCGTGCCGCCTGGCAGGCCGAGTACGATGCGATCCGCATTCATCGGGCACTCGATGGACTCAACGACGAAGACCTGCTGCGCACCATCCTCCGGCCCAAGACGCTGCCGGAGATCCAGGCGATGACGGCAGTGTACGAAGAACGGTATGCGGAGGAGCTGAGCGGGGGTGATGGCACCTTGCGCGGGCGCTTGGTCAGCGAGTTGGGTGCACGCGATGAGAGGGAAATCATCGAGCAGATGTTCGATTTGGGTGCGATCGATCTTGCGAACCCCAGGGACGCCATCGCCGAGCGCATACGCCGCGTACGCGAGTTGCAGGCCTTCGAAGGCGACTCCGACTTCACCTCGTTCGCCCAGCGGCTGGGCCGCTGGGATTGGGATTACGAAACCGACCCCGAGCGCCTGGAGCGCAACCTCAGCGCTGCCGAAGACGCCCTGCGCGAGAGCAAGAGCAACCCGGAAAAGCTCGCTGAAGCCGCTCGCCTGGCCGGTTTCAGCGAGGCCGATATCGAGACCCTGGTCCAGACCAAGGACAGCGCCGCGACCTACGCCGCCACCGGTGGCGCCATTGTCGGCTCGACCGTCGCGATCGTCGTCACCGGCGGCTCGGCGACACCGCTGGTGGTCGCCGGCTGGAGCGCCGCCGCCGGTGCCGTGGGTGCCGGCGGAACCTACGCGCTGGTCAACCATCAAGCCGGTGGAACCGAAATTGCACGCGAGACACTCATCGGCGGAGTCGGTGGCGCCACCGTCCTGCCAGTGACCCGCGGCGGCCTAGTGGCCCTGGAAGCCGGTGGCCTGCAAGCGATACGCGCCAATACCACCATCGGTGTGGCCAATGGAGCCAGCACCGGGTTCACGGCCGCGGCCACTGACAGCCATACCTGGGAAAACGGCTGGCAGGAGGGCACGCAGATCGTTCTGGTCAACACCGCCGTCGGTGGCGGTGCCGGGGCGGTACTGGCACCGGCGGTGACCGTGACCGCCCAGGGTATTCGCGCCCTGCACCGATCGGGAACCGATGGTGCCGGCCCCACCCTGCCACCGGACGGCATACCCGCCGATCCCACCCCCGCGCCGGCGGCGGGCGAAACGACGCCGGTGCGGGTCGACATCGTCGACGAGCTGGCGGATGGACAAACCGGCACACCGGTCGTCAACGAAGCAGGCGAATTCCTGGGTTATGCCGTCGAAGTGCCGGATCCTCCCGTACAGACTGATACCTTGGCCATCGAAGGCGCGGTGCCCAATGCGCCGCCGCAGCCCGCCTCCAGCGGCAGCGGCCAGACCGGTGCGGGGACGCCTGATACCGCCGGCGTCGATACTGCCGCCTCGAGCAGCAACCCGAGCACTGTGCAGCCCGACGAACCGGGTTTAACCAACCCGAGCGGCGACACCACAGCGAGCGGGGAGCCGCGACGGGCTGTCGCCGCGGGAGTCGATAGCAGCGCAGATGACGCGACGATCCAGGCGAACATCGCCGCATTGCTACGCCAAGGCCCCGATCTTTCACCGCCATCGCCGCGATCCCTCAGCAGGGCTCAAGCCGCTTTTCGCGCCGGAACGGCGAACTCGGACGACCACGCCGTCCTCTTGCGCCAAGCCGTTCTGGACTCACGGCTCGTCATGACCGCCAGCGCCAGCGTCATGACCGGAAACCTGGAAAAGCTGACACTCCTCCGAGGCTTCTGTGGACAAGCCAGTGGGAACTTCGTATCGGCGTTCGATACGCTCTTGGGCCGATCACCATTCCCAGCAACGGTTCGCCGGTATCAATCCGGCGATGTCTTCGGCACAAATCGACATGCCTTCAGCACGGTTGAGTTCGGCGGCAATCCCCCTGCGCGCTACCTGGTCGACAACTCATTCGGCCAGTTCATGTCACCGCCCTCGTCCACGACCTCCCGGGTGGGCGATGTACTGCGGGAAACCCCTGAAGGCAGCCGCTTCGCCGAGGCCTTGTTGCGTGACGGTTTCGTACCCCTGACGGCCGATAATGCACGGCTGTTCGCGCGTGGACTGGGTGCAGCCGATGCAGAGGCCGACGCCTTGGGCGCGCGCCTGATCAATGGTGAAAACACGCAGTTGACGCACACCCTCGGCGGACCGGAAGACCTGACGATCGGTCCCATTCCGGACGATGCACCACCCTCGACCGTCAATTTGGACTACCCGGCAGATCTGCTGGAGATCCTGGACGACAATATCGGGCGTCTTCAAAACAGCGGATTGGCAGGGGCAAGCGACACGGCGCAACGCCTCCGGGACCTTCGCGCGCGCGTGGACGGGCGACTGAACGGCACGGCATCCGAACCTTCACTATCGAGCGGCTTTCAGGCCATTGACAATCGTTGGCGGACCACCGATCAACCGGCCACTCCCAGGCGTTTCGACGCCGACGAGATGGACGCCCTGCCCTTGATCGAAGGCACCGGCTACCGCATGCACTGGGACAACGAGCTCGAAGCCTGGTTGCCCGTGCGACCGGTCGAAGGGGTTGCCGGTGTCGCCGGGGAGCGTGCGATTGCTGTCACTGTCCGGCCCGACGGCACGGTCCGCCCTCTCTGGCCGGTACGCGGCGGCGCAACCATCAACACCCGGTTGTCGGCAGCGCGGCAACAGCGCGAGGCCGCCGGTATCTCCGAAGCCGAACGGATGGACCTGCTCCAGAAAGCCAACTGCTATTTCAACGACGGGCGTACCGAGGCACGCTCGATCGACGAGCACGATCGCACCGTGCTGGCGACCTACCTGAACTACTTCAACACCGCGGACGACTTCACCGCCGCGCGTCGAGCGCTGACTGAGAACGGCCATATGCGCGAGGACGAGACGCTATTGGATCTGGCCGATGTCATCGACTATCTCGAAACGCCGCCGCCGGTGGACATGGCCGCCTTCCGGGCTGAGCACGGCATCACTTGGCGCGAGTACAACCTGCAGAATCAGATCGATTCCGCCTCCGCCTACAGCGCCTGGACATATGTGTACGACCTCGAGCTTAACACCTCGAATCCCGGCGCCTGGCTGCCGGCGGAAGCTCCGCGTGCGCAGCCCACGCGCAGCCAGCACCATCCGAGGCAAAGTCAGCCGGGATACACGGGACGCCCAACCAAGCCTCTCGACATCGAACGGGTCACCTATCGGAGCACTCCACGCGCCGATGGCAAAATCGAGTACACCGCCTCATATCCGGGCGACAGTCGCGCCCTGGTCCGCATCACAGTTACGCCGGAAAGCTTGGCGCCATCGGACGTTCGTATCGTTTTCGGCCGCTGGTGGGCAGTGCGCGCTGCGGAACTACCTGAGGTGGTGAGCAACCTGTTTAATCGGATACCCGAACTGCCTGGCGAGGCGAATGTTCGCGTTTCGCTCCAACGGTTCCTGGACGAGGACATGAATTCCGCAGCCCAATGGGATTTGAATCCCCTGACCGACAGCCGTGCCGGCAAGGCGGCCTCCGCATGGTTCAAAACCCACGGTTTCGAACTCTCCGAACCACGCTTCGTTGCAACCGGAAATACGTCATCTCCATACGACATCCAGTTCAGGTACTCGAGTACCTGAGGCCCCGTCACGAACGAAGCGGTGGCGCCGTTGAATGGGGTTTTCAAGCAAGCGCTTCGACCACGAAATGGACGCCTGGCTGCCCGTGCGTGGCGGGATATCGTGACTGAGTGCCCTACCCCAGCATCCAGTCCAGCGCCGCCTCCACATGCACGGCGGTGCTG
>CBFGWV010000063.1:0-19046 GCA_965652545.1 uncultured Candidatus Competibacteraceae bacterium
ACGCCGTCGTAGCTGGCCATGTCGGGCGTGACGACTTTCAGCAGGTAGTCGTAGTCGCCGCCGATGCGAAAGAAGTCTATGACCTCAGGCAGGGTGGCGACGTGCTCGCGGAAGGCCTCCAGCCACTGCGCGCTATGGTGGCGGGTTCTGACCATAACGAAAACGACGAGGCCGAGGCCAACCTTGGCACGGTCGAGGCGGGCGGTCTGGCCAGAGATGACGCCGCGCTTGCGCAGGTTCTGCACGCGGTTCCAGCAGGCGTTGGGCGACAGGCCGACTTGTTCGGCCAACTCGCGCTGGGACAGGCCGGCGTCGTTTTGCAGCGCACGGAGCATTGCAACATCAAAACGATCGAGTTTTTCGTTCATTGCTATGAGTTTGTCCCAAATGTTGCGTGCAGTGTGGGTCAAACATGGAAAATTTCCCACCCTCTTTGTGACATGCTGATAGGCATCCCTACCGATTGATGTGGAAGACCCCGACATGTGCAGATGGATGGCTTATCTCGGTGCCCCCCGCCATGTCGACGATTGGTTGTTTTCCACGCCGCGGGCGTTGGCGAATCAGGCTCGCCACTCGTACAAGGCCGTGCTGTGTTCCCACGGCGATGGCGTGGGCTTCGGCTGGTACGGCAGCCGTGCAGAGCCTGGGGTTTATCGCAGCGCCGGTCCGGCCTGGGGGGATGGTAACCTGCGCGAGCTCGCCCGGCAGATCGACACCGGCCTGGCCTTCGCCCACGTGCGGGCATCCACCGGGGCGCCGAATGTCTTCGTCAATTGCCACCCGTTCCGCGCCGGGCGCTGGCTGTTCATGCACAACGGGCAGATCGGCGGCTTCTGCCATCTGCGCCGGCAACTGGAGCGCGAGCTCTCCGACGCCTGCTACTGCGCCCTGGAAGGCGGCACCGACAGCGAGTTGATCTTCCGCCTCATGGTGTGCAGTGGCTTGGAGCGTGAGCCCGAGCACGCCATGCGCACGGTCATGAGCCGCATCGAGGCCGTGCGTGGCGCCGCCGGCGTGGACGAGCCGTTTCGCGCCACATTTGCCCTCAGTGATGGACGCAGCCTATGGGCGGTGCGTTGGTCGTCCGACCCGCATCCGCCGTCGCTGTTTCACATCAGCGTCCCGGGCGGCCGCCTGCTGGTGTCCGAACCGCTGGATGACGAGCTCCATCGCTGGACCCCGGTCGCCGATAACACCTTGATCCGTCTCGACCGTGTTCAAGGTGGCGATATCAGCCTGCACCAAGAACCTTTTCTCACTCTGGAGACCTCGGCATGTTGTTGAGCACCTTTGCGGATGAACTGGCCCAAGGCGATGTCATGGCCGCACTGCGTGCCGGCCTGATCGGCGAGGGCGCGACCCTCGATGGGCCGTTCGGTCCCCAGGCCTTGGTTTATGCGGATTACACCGCCTCCGGCCGGGCACTCGACCAAGTGGAGGACTTCATCCGCAGCCGGGTGCTGCCGTATTACGCCAACAGCCATACCCAGGCCTCGTACTGCGGGCAGTTCTGCACTTTGCTGCGCGAGGCCGCGCGCGCGGTCATCGCCCGTGCGGTGGGTGCCGATGACGAGCACACGGTCATCTTCACCGGCAATGGCGCCACGGCAGCGGTGAACCGCATGTTGCACCTGTGCGGCGTTCCGGCGGCCGTCGCCCGCGGGGAGCGGCCAGTGGTCTTCATCGGGCCGTATGAGCACCACTCGAACATCCTGCCCTGGCGCGAATCGGGCGCTGAGGTGGTGGAGATACCCGAAGGCCCCGGCGGCGGCGTGGACTTGGATGCCCTGGATCGGGCACTGGCCGTCAGTGCCGGCAAGGGGCTGAAGATGGGCGCCTTCTCCGCCGCCTCCAATGTCACGGGTATCCTCACCGACGTGACGGCCGTCACCCGACTGCTCAAACGCCATGGCGCCCTGGCGCTGTGGGACTACGCCGCCGCCGGTCCGTACCTGCCCATCCACATGCGGCCGGCGGACGACGCGGCGCTGGATGCGGTGTTCCTGTCGCCGCACAAGTTTCTCGGTGGCCCCGGCGCCTCGGGTGTGCTCATCGTGCGCAACGACATCGTCGTGACCGACAAGCCGACCTGGCCAGGCGGTGGGACAGTTAGCTTCGTCTCACCCTGGTCGCATGAGTTCTCCACCTCATTGGCGGCGCGGGAAGAGGCGGGCACACCGGACGTGCTGGGCGATATTCGAGCGGCGTTGGCGTTCTTGGTCAAGGCGGCCATGGGCGAGGACTTGCACCGTCGTGAGCAGGCGCTGAACACTCGGGCACTGCGGCGGTGGCGGGCCAACCCCCGCATCGTACTCCTTGGGTCGGAGGCCGCGCAGCGGCTGCCGATCTTCGCCCTGCGCATTCGTGACGGTCGGGGCGGTTATGTCCATCACCAGCTCTTCACCCGCATGCTCAGCGATGCCTGCGGCATACAGGCGCGCGGCGGTTGTGCCTGTGCCGGCCCTTATGCCCACCGTCTGCTCGGTATCGACGAGGCGGCGTCTTTGCGCTTGTACGAGGCGTTGCATCGTGGCGAAGAACTGGAGAAGCCCGGTTGGGTGCGACTGAATCTCCATGCGGTCATGGATGATGCCACCGTGGATTTCATCATCGATTCGGTCGACACATTGGCCACGCGGGCGGCGGATATGGCTGCCTTGTATAGCGCCGACCCGGCGACAGCCCGGTTTCGCTGCACTGCCGAGGGGCCGTTTTCTTTACAGTCGCTGAACGCGTAATGACATTTAGTTCTTTTACCGGGCTTTTGTAATAAGCGCATTCTGCTGGGTAAAATTTACAATGAATGCTGTGAAAGGCGAGCACTACTGCGCTAGTAGCCGGCTGGGTAGTGTTGGGCTGATCCACTAATGGAACCATCGTTGTCCGTTCGCATCGCACCTAAGTAACCGATCGGGAGGTGAGTGTCTCTCAGTCGGTACATGGATACCAATTTTGACGTCGCATAGATGCGGCATTGGAGTAATCAGATGCGATACGCGAACTTATTGATTGCCGGCTTCTTCATTGTCCCGTCTATTGCCGCGGCAAAGGAGTTGCCCAATAACGTGGACGTGGGTGCCGACGCAACCATCGTCCAGCGCATCGGCGAGGGGTCTATGATTCAGCCCGGTACCGGGCTGCAACTGGCGGAGGAAGCCAGGAAGAGCGAAACGCCGGAAGATATTCAGACCCCGGGTGGCGATGAGGCGCCCAGCGGTGTCGATACGGAAGAAGATGGCCCCGTGTCCTCAGAGCGTACCGCCACAAGCCGCGAATCCGAAGGTCCCGGTGGCGATGCGACACCTGAGGGTAATCCGGATAGCACGGTGCCGGGTGGTACCGATCCGGACCCTGAGGAGTTCGAGGAAGCCCCCGCGCCAAGCGGTCCGGAGTTCGACACCCCGGGAGAAGGCACCTCGCCGGATCCCCAGTGATGCAGGGTATGAACGGCAGGCTCAATAGTGCAAGGATGCATTGATACCAAAAAAAGACGGGAGGGCGGGTTAAACCCGTCCTCCCGTCAGATTTGGCGTCCCCTAGGGGATTCGAACCCCTGTCGTCGCCGTGAAAGGGCGATGTCCTAGGCCTCTAGACGAAGGGGACTAGAGTGGTGGAGCCAGGCGGGATCGAACCGCCGACCTCCTGCATGCCATGCAGGCGCTCTCCCAGCTGAGCTATGGCCCCGATGTTCTGGGAGCGCGCATCCTACTGAGGCTGCTGGAGGGTGTCAACTCTTGTGACGATGTACGTGCGCATGTGTCGACAAACGGTCGCGAACGGGTATTTTTAACGGTACCCGTGGCGGACCGACCCCGGGGGGTGCAAATAACAAGACGGATAAGGGGTTAGAGACCATGACACGCCGCTCGCTGCGTTTTGCGCTGCCGTTCCTGTTGCTGCTGGGCCTCACAGGTACTGCGGTGGCCGAAGACTACATCCGCATTCTTACCGCCACCCGTGGGGGCATTTACCATCCACTGGGCGAGGCGCTGGGCGCGGCTTACCAGAGCGTACACCCGACCGATCTGGTTGCGGTGCAGACCTCGCGCGGCTCGCTCGATAACTTGCACATGCTCAACTTCGGGCTCGCCACGGTGGGCTTCACCACCGGCGATGTCCTTCAGGAGGCGTACTCCGGCGGTTTGAGGACGGCACTGATTCAGGAGCCGTTGACCAACTTGCGCACCGTCGCAGCCTTGTATCCGAACTTCCTGCAAGTGGTGGCTCGCGCCGATTCCGGGTTGGGCTCGATCAGCGACTTGCGTGGAAAGCGGGTCGCCGTGGGCGAGAAGCGCTCGGCGACGGAGATCAATGCCCGTCTGGTCATCGAGGCCAACGGGCTGACCTACGCCGACTTCGCCGAGGTCCACCACGGCTCGTTCAATGAAGCGGTGGACATGATTACCCAGGGCCAGTTGGACGCGGCCTTCCTGTCCGCCGGCCTGGGCGCAGGCGCGATCAACAAGCTGGCCGAGGCCGTACCCATCCGTGTGATCCCGATATCTCAGGAGGCGGTGAGCAGGCTCAACGATCCGCTGCGTCGTAGCGGGATGATTCCCGCCGGCACCTATCCGGGGCAGACGATCGACGTTCCGTCGCTGGAGATCGCCAATTTCCTGGTCACCCACGCTGGCGCCAACGAGCAGATGATCTACGAGATCACCCGTCTGCTGTTCGATGCACGCGATACGCTGATCGCCGGGCACAAAGCGGCCACCGACATCAGCCTGCAAGGCGCGGTGGGTTCGGGGTTGCCCGCACCCCTGCATCCCGGTGCGGAGCGGCTCTACCGGGAGCGGGGCGCCATTCAGTAGTCGAGTGTGCTCAGCGCACCTCCACACCGAACTGCGCGGCCACCTCGACGATGACCTGCGCCAGGCTGTTGGCGAAGCTGCGCGGCAGGAACAGGCCGAAGCCATCGCCTTCGCGCCACAGCTGTACGCCGGTGTGATCCAGCAGCGTCAGCGCGGTGTGATCGTCGGCAAACACCGCCGGGTCCAAGTCCAGGCCCACCAGCCGCGCCAGCGCGTCATGCACCCGCGGCCCGCCCAGGGAGATGCCGATACGGCCGTCGGACTGGTCTACCACGGCGGCGACACCGGCCAGCGCCTCACGCAGCCGGTCGTAGAGCGTGCGGTTGCGATGCGCCACCACCAGCCATTGATCGGGCCCGCTCCATAGCACGGTAGCAGCCTCCCCGTGCGTGCGCCGGCCGGTGTCCGACAGCGGCACGCCCACCTCGCGCGCCAGTATGGCGCTGACATCGTTCTGCCGGCTGCGGTATGGCCCGATCTGCACGATGGACGCGGGGTGGTTCAAGCTGACAGTCACGCCCACCCCGTGGCCATGACGGCCAGGCTTTAGCGCATCCGGGCGTAGGACTTCGGCCAATCGAATCTCAGCCATGCAGGCGCTCCCCTTGCGGGTCGAAGAACACGTTGTGACAGATCTCCACCAGCACATCCTGGTTGCGTACCAGGTCGACCACGCGAACGATTTCGCCCATGCGCTGACGGCCGTTGCGGACCATGGCCAGGGCGATGCAGTGCCCCAGCATGGGCGAGTGCGCCACCGACGTGACGAAGCCGTGGTCGTTGGCGGCCGTGGGCTGTGCATCGCGCGGTACCACATGGGCACCGGCCATGAACGCCTCGCTCGGGTTCACCGGCTTGAGGCCGACCAGTTGCTCGCGTTCGGGCGAGAGTAGGTGCGGTCGCTGGCTCATCCAGCGGCCAATATGGTCTTTCTTCAGCGACTGCATGCCGCCGAAGCCCAGGTCCAGTGCCGTGGTCGTTCCGGTCAGTTCCGAGCCCACCACATGGCCTTTCTCCACGCGCATGACGTTCAGGGCCTCCAGCCCGTAGGGCACCACGCCCAGTGGCGCGCCCAGGCGCATCAGTTCGCGCACCAGGGCATCGCCGTAGCGCGCGGGCACGGCCAACTCGTAGGCCAGCTCGCCGGAGAACGAGATGCGGAACAAGCGCGCCGGTACACCGCCGCAGACGGTGAGTTCGGCGCAGGCCATGAATGGGAACGCCTCGTTGGACAGATCGAACGGTGCATCGACGACCTGCGCCAGCAGCTCGCGCGACTTTGGACCCGCCAAGGCGAACTGGCCGAACTGGTCGGTCACCGAGGCGATGTGTACATCCAGTTCCGGCCACAGCACTTGGCGGCAGAAGTCCAGATGCTGCATCACCTTGCCGGCATTGGCCGTGGTGGTGGTCATCAGGTAGTGATCCTCCCCCAGCCGTGCAGTGGTGCCGTCGTCGAAAACGAAACCGTCCTCGCGCAGCATGATGCCGTAGCGGGTGCGCCCCACCGCCAGCTTGCCGAAGGGGTTGGCGTAGACCTTCTGCAGCAGTTCGGTGGCACCGGGGCCCTGGATGTCGATCTTGCCCAGGGTGGAGACATCGCAGATGCCCACCCCCGCGCGCACCGCCAGGACCTCGCGATCCAGCGTCTGACGCCAATGGGTCTCGCCGGGTTTGGCGAACCAGGCCGCGCGCAGCCATGCGCCGGCGGTCATGAACTGGGCACCTTGCTCAGCGGCCCAGGCGTGCGAGGGCGGCAGGCGGGTGGGGCGGAAATGCGCCCGCTGGCTGCGCCCGCTGAAGGCACTCATGGCCACCGGTACCACCGGCGGGCGGTACAAGGTCGTACCGGTTTGTGCGATACCGCGCCCGGTGAGCTCGGCCATGATCGCCAGCCCGTTGACGTTGGACAGTTTGCCCTGATCCGTGGCCATGCCCAGGGTGGTGTAGCGCTTCAGATGCTCCACCGCGCGATAGCCCTCGCGTTCGGCCAGCGCGATGTCATCGGCGGTGACATCGTGTTGGAAGTCCACGAACGCTTTGCCCGGCGTCTTCACCTGCCACAGTGGGGTGACCCGGTAGGCTGTATCGGTGGCCGTGGGCGCCGTGCCGGCGCTGTTCTCGTGACCGGTCTCGGCGGCCGCCTGACGGCCCCGGGCAAAGCCCTCGGCCAGGGCCGCGCCAAGACCGAACGCGCCATTGGCGGCCCCGGCGACGGACAGTCCCGGTGGCAGTGTGTTCGGCACGAAGGCGGCGATGTCCTCGCGCCATGCCGGGCGCGCACCGTGGTGGCTGGTCAGGCCGATGTTGGGGTTGTGGCCGCCGGACATCGCCAGTGTGTCGATGCTCAGGTGCTCGGTCTGGCCATTGAGCAGGCGCACCGTGACCCCGGACAGCCCCTGCCGCCCCTGGGTGGCGATGACCTCGCCACTGACCAGGCGCAGGTCATGCGCGCCGGCCAGGTTGCGGTCGACATCCGCTCGCGGGTCGATGACCGCTGTGACCTCGACCCCCGCCCGCTGCAAGGCCACCGCGCTGCGCCAGCCCTCGTCATTGTTGGTGAACACCGCCACCCGGCGGCCGGGGCTGACCGCATATCGGCCGGCGAAGGTGCGTGCCGCCTGCGCGAGCATCACCCCGGGGCGGTCGTTGCCGGGGAAGATCAGCGGCCGTTCGATGGCGCCGGCGGCGAGCACCGCGCGCTTGGCCACGATGTGCCACAAGGCCTGCCGCGGTTGGTGTTCGGCCGGGGTTTTGAGGTGGTCGGCCACCCGCTCGATCGCGCCATAAGTGCCGCCGTCGTAGACCCCGAATACCGTGGTGCGGGTCATCACCCGCACTCGTGGGTGGGCGGTGAGTTCCGCCAGGGTGGCGGCGACGAAGGCCGTGCCGGGCTGGCCGTCGATCACCGCCTCGTCGGAGAGCAGCCGGCCACCGGGCCGGTGGTCCTCTTCGCACACAATAACCCTCGCACCGGCGCGCGCGGCCGCCAGAGCCGCGGCAAGGCCGGCGGGGCCGGTGCCGATGATCAGCACATCGCAGTGGGCGGTGGCCAGGTCGTAGGTGTCCGGGTCGGCTTGCAGACTGGCCCGTCCCATGCCGGCGGCGCGGCGGATGGCCGGCTCAAAGACCTTTTCCCAGGCCTTGGCCGGCCACATGAAGGTCTTGTAGTAAAAACCGGCCACGAAGATGGGACTGAACAGCCCATTCACGGCCAACAGGTCGAAGGCCAGGCTGGGCCAGCGGTTCTGGCTGCGTGCGACCAACCCGTCGTACAGCTCGATGGTGGTGGCGCGGGTGTTGGGCTCGCGCCGGTTTCCCTCGCGCAACTCGACCAGGGCATTGGGCTCTTCGGAGCCTGCGCTGACCACGCCGCGCGGGCGGTGGTATTTGAACGAGCGGCCCATCAGGCGCACGCCGTTGGCCAGCAGGGCCGAGGCCAGGGTGTCGCCGGGGCAGCCGTTGAAGGTCTTGCCGTCGAAGCTGAAGGTGAGAGCCGTCTGGCGGTCGATCAGACCGCCCTTGGGCAGGCGATAGCTGCTCATGACGCCACCTCGCGCGCGGCGACCGCGCCCAGTACGGCGTGGGTCACGGTATGCCGCGTCACCACCAGCCAGGCGCGGCAGCCGCCGCTGTGATACCAGTACTCCTGGTGCTCGCCGGCCGGGTTTCGGCGGATATGCACATAGTCATGGAATGCGGTCATGGCGTCGGGGGCGTCCGGGTCGGGGCGCCGTACAGTGGCATCGCCCAGGATGGTGAACTCGCCGGAGTCCCGGTCGCCGCAGTAAGGGCAGGGGATACGCATGGATGGTTTCCGTGTTCAGTGCAGGTTGGGCGTGGCGCCTTCGCCGTTCTCGTCGATGACCGCGCCCGTGGCGAAGCGGTCCAGGGTCAACGCGCGTGCTACCTCGTGGGTGCGGTCGGTCGCCAGCAGGTGGGCAAAGCAGAGGCCCGAGCCCGGTGTGGCCTTGAACCCGCCGTAGCACCAGCCGCCGTTGAGGTACAGCCCGTCCACCGGCGTGCGGTCGATGATCGGCGAGCCGTCCATGCTCATGTCCATGATGCCGCCCCAATGACGCAGCACCCGCACGCGGCCGGCGTTGGGGAACATCGCAAGGCCTTCGGAGACGACCTCTTCGATGGTCGGCAGATTGCCGCGCGCGGCGTAGGAGTTGTACTTGTCGATCGAGCCGCCGAACACCAGCCCGCCCTTGTCCGACTGGCTGATATAGAAGTGCCCGGCGCCGAAGGTGACGACTTGGTTGATCAGCGGCTTGATCGCCTCGGTGACGAAGGCCTGGAGCACGGTGCTCTCGATGGGTAGCTTGAGCCCGGCCATGTCCGCCACGCGGGTGGTGTTGCCGGCCACGGCCATGCCGACGCGGGCGGCGCGAATCTCGCCGCGGGTGGTCTTCACCCCGGCCACCCGCTCACCGTCGTAGAGAAAGCCGGTGACCTCGCAGTTTTGCAGAATGTCCACGCCCATGCCGTCCGCGGCGCGGGCGTAGCCCCAGGCCACCGCGTCGTGGCGAGCGGTGCCGGCGCGCGGCTGGAGCAGGCCGCCCTCGACCGGAAAGCGGGCATTGTCCAAGTCCAGCCCCGGCACCAGCTCGCGCAGTTGCTGGCGGTCCAGCATCTCGGCGTCGCCACCGTGCATGCGCATGGCGTTGCCGCGGCGGGCGTAGGCATCGCGCTGGGCGTCGGAGTGGTACAGGTTCAACACCCCGCGCTGGCTCATCATGGTGTTGAAGTTCAGGTCCTGCTCCATGGTTTCCCACAGCTGCAGCGACTTTTCGTAGAACGGGATATTGCCCGCCTGCAGGTAATTAGAGCGCACGATGGTGGTGTTGCGGCCGACGTTGCCGCCGCCGATCCAGCCCTTTTCGACCACCGCGACGTTGCGGATGCCGTGGTTGGCGGCCAGAAAGTAGGCCGTCGCCAGGCCGTGGCCGCCGCCGCCGATGATGACGACGTCGTAGCCGGCTTTGGGCTCGGGGTCGCGCCACGCCGGCGTCCAGCCGCGATGCCCCTGCATCGCCTGTCTGATCAGAGAGAAAACCGAATACCGCATGGGCGATTGAGTCCTGTGCTTGGCAGACCGCGGATTGTCGCTTTCGCGCAAGCCGCTACACACCGCCGTCCGTGGTGGCGTCCGGGAGCCCCCGTGAGAAGCGGGTTTGACGCGAATTCGATGAAAAAGCGTGAGCCCCCCACTGGGGAAAGTACATATCCAACGGCGACACGGGTGTTCGCATGGTTGCCGGCTTTGGTGCCGCAGGCTGTGTGTATACTCCTTCGCACGCGTCGACGCAGTCCATAACAGACGCAAGGAGGTTTGGAGTGGATCACGCCCTTCGACAACGTATGTCGGAGACGATGATGCGTTCCCTGCAGTCCATGTGCGAAGGCTCCATTGCCGTGGACAAGGATGCGCGCATCGTCTGGATCAACGAACGCTATGCGTCCCTGCTCGGTGTCGAAAGCGACACCGCCCTCGGTCAGCCGATCGAGTCGGTCATCCCCGAGAGCCTGCTACGGCGGGTGGTGGAGAGTGGGCAACCCATCCTGCTGGACATCATGCGCTTTGGCGACAAGCACTTCGTCGTCAACCGCCTGCCCTTGCACGACGATGAGGGCCGGGTGATCGGCGCGGTCGGCTTCGTGTTCTTCGACCGGCTCGACTCGCTCAAGCCAATCATCGCCAAGTTCGATCACCTGAACGAGCAGTTGCAGGAAGCCCGCCGCCAGTTGGACTCGCTGCGCAGCACGCGCTATCGCCTGGAGGATGTCATCGGCGAGCAGCCGGCCATCCTCGAGGTCAAGCGTCAGTTGCGACGGGTGGCGCGTACCGACAGCCCGGTGCTGATCCTGGGCGAGACCGGTACCGGCAAGGAGCTGCTGGCGCAGTCGGTGCATTCCCATTCGGAACGGCGCAGCAAGCCGTTCATCGCGGTGAACCTCAGCGCCATCCCCGAGACGCTGATCGAGGCCGAGCTGTTCGGCTACGCCCCGGGCACCTTCACCGGTGGCGATCGCAAGGGGCGCAAGGGCAAGTTCGCCCTGGCCGATGGTGGCACCTTGTTCCTGGACGAGGTCGGCGAGCTGCCGCTACCCATTCAGGCCAAGCTGTTGCGGGTGCTGGAGGAGATGGTCATCGAGCCGCTGGGCTCGCACACCATCACCCGCGTCGACGTGCGAGTGGTCGCCGCCACCAGCCAGGACCTGGATGCCCGCATGGCCGCCGGCGACTATCGCGCGGATCTGTTCTACCGGCTCAATGTCCTGCCCATCCATGTGCCGCCGCTGCGCGAGCGCCTGGAAGACCTGCCGCTGCTGACCCGTCATTTCCTCGAGCGCATCGCCATCGATCTGGGTGAGCGCCCACGCAGCGTGAGCGCGGAGGGACTGGCCGCCCTGGCGGCGCACGATTGGCCCGGCAACGTGCGCGAGCTGCGCAATACGCTCGAGCGTCTGTGCCTGGTCATCGACGATGCCGAGTTTACGGCCGAGCAGATCCGTTCGGTGCTCACGGTGCGCTCGGGCTCGCCGGTCAGCGCCAGCGGCATGGCGCAGTTGTCCGACATCGTCGCCGACGCCCAGCAGCGTGCCCTGGCCGAGGCCATGCGCCGCACCGGCGGGCAGAAACAGGCAGCGGCGAAACTGCTGGGGATATCGCGATCGCGGTTGTATGAGCTGCTCGGCTCGGGCGGTATGGGGTGAGCTGAAAACCCGGCAACCCCTGCCACCCCATGTTGTCCATCACAGGACACGGGCCCTGGAGCGATTAGCGCCCGTTCGACATGGAGGGACGACATGAACTATGCGCATCCGCCGCTGATCGTCGGCGCCGGCCCCGTGGGATTGAGCGCGGGCTTGTTCCTGGCAAGGCAGGGCCAGAAGGTACGGATCATCGACAGGCTCAGTGCCCCGTCTCGCCATTCCAAAGCGCTGGCCGTCAACCCGCGAACACTCGAGCTCCTCGAGCCTACGGGCGTAACCGACCGCATCCTGGAGGATGGTTTGGCGATCCATGGGGTGCACGTCCATGAGGGCAGAAAAGTCATCGCCCAACTGAGTTTCGAGCATATCCACCCGAAATTCCCGTTCATGATCGCCTTGTCGCAGGCCAGCACGGAGCGCTTGTTGGCCGACGCGCTGGCCACGGCCGACGCTCGGGTGGAGCGCAGTGTGCAACTGGTGGAGTGCCGCAATATCGAGGGCGGTGCCGAGGTGGCACTGGAGCCGATGGGCGAGAGCGATGCGCGCGATGTGTTCACCTGCCCTTGGGTGCTCGCGGCCGACGGTGCGCACAGTACGGTGCGCGAGCGCTTGAAAGTGGCCTTCGACGGGTCGTCCTTCCGGCATGACTGGTATCTGGCCGATGCACCGATGAGGACCGATCTGGCTGAGGATCGTGCGCACCTGCTGTTCATGGACGACGGCAGCTTCCAGTTCATGGTCCGTGTCGTCGACAAGCAGTGGGACGGCCAGGCCGCACCGGTGTGGCGGGTGATCGGCAACCGGCCGGATCCTTTGCACCGTCTTACCCATGCCGAGCCGGCCGGCGAACCGGTGTGGACGTCCGCGTTCGGTATTTCGCACCGTCTGGCCACGCCGATGATGCTGGGCGCGGTGTATTTCGCCGGCGATGCGGCGCACATTCATTCGCCCGTCGGCGCCCGCGGCATGAACCTGGGTATCGAGGATGCCTGGGTGTTCGCCGAACTGGTCAGAACGAATGCATTGTTGCAGTACGAGCGTATGCGCCGGCCCGTCGACCACCAGGTGGTACGACGGGTGCGCCAGTTATCGCGCCTGGCCTCTGGAGAAACTGCTGTCCACCGCCTTGCCCGACGCACATTCCTGCCCAAGGCGCTGCGCGTGCCCATGGTCCGCTCGCGCATGCTGGCCACGGTGACGGGGCTGGATCACGACCAGCGCTGGGGGTTCGCCGCCGCACGGTGAACGCTCACTCCAGCGATGTTCCATGGAGTGAGCGCGCCGCCCGCACATTGGCCAGCGCGGCGCTCATGCTCTGCTCACCGGCCAGTGTCGGGGCGAGCAGGGCGCGTTGGCCATAGCGCACCCACCAATCGGGGGTGACGCTGGCCGCCGCTACAGATCGCTCGGCGTGTTCCGGGGCGACGGTTGCGGTCCCGCTCAGGCTGATCAGCCCCGCGCCCAGTATCGCGAGCATTCGCAGTGTCATAGCGCCACCTCCGCATGGCCGATGTGTCCGCGCCGCCGCTCGACGACGGCGCGGATCACGACATAGAAAACAGGCGTCAGCAGCAGGCCGAACACGGTGACGCCGATCATGCCGGCGAACACCGCCGTGCCCATGGCCTGACGCATCTCCGCGCCGGCGCCGCTGGCGGTGACCAGGGGCACCACACCCATGATGAAGGCCGCCGAGGTCATCAGAATGGGGCGCAGCCGCAGTCGCGCGGCCTCCAACACCGCTTGTACGCGGCTCTTGCCCTGTTCCTGCTGCTCCTTGGCGAACTCCACAATGAGGATGGCGTTCTTGCACGCCAGCCCCACCAGGACGATCAGCCCGATCTGCGTGAAGATGTTGTTGTCACCGCCCTGGATCATCACCCCGACGATGGCCGACAACAGCGTCATCGGCACGATCAGGACGATGGCCAGGGGCAGCGACCAGCTCTCGTACTGCGCCGCCAGCACCAGCATCACCAGCACGACCACCAGCGGGAAGACGAACACCGCCGTGTTCCCAGCGAGGATCTGCTGGTAGGTGAGGTCGGTCCACTCGAAGGTCATGCCGTTGGGCAGGGTCTGGTCGAGAATGCGAGTGATCGCTGCCTCGGCCTGGCCCGAACTGAAGCCCGCCGCCGGCCCGCCGTTGATCTCCGCGGTCGGGTAGCCGTTGTAGTGCATTACCCGATCCGGTCCCGCGGTGAAGCTCACATCCACCAGCGACCCCAGCGGCACCATGTCGCCATGGATATTGCGCACCTTCAGGTTACGGATCTGGTCCGGCTCCTGGCGGTACTCCGGCTCGGCCTGCGCGTTGACTTGATAGGTACGGCCGAAGCGGTTGAAGTCGTTCACGTACAGCGAGCCGAGATAGATCTGCAAGGTATCGAACACCGCCGCCAGGGGCACACCCTGGGTCAGCGCCTTCTCGCGATCGACATCGACGTTCAACTGTGGCGACCCCACGCTGAAGCTGGAGAAGACGCCCTCAAGGGCCGGATCCTGCCAGGCCGCCATGACCACGTTCTGGGTCTGCTGGAACAATTCCTCGAAACCCAGGCTGGCGCGGTCTTCCACTTGTAGACGGAAGCCCCCTATGGTGCCCAGGCCTTGTACCGGCGGCGGCGGGAATATGGCCGTGAACGCATCGCGGATGCCGGAAAACTGCTGGTTGAGCGCCATGGAAATGGCGCCGGCCGACAGCGACGGGTCGCGGCGCTCGTCGAACGGATCGAGAGTGACGAACAGCACGCCGGCGTTGGAGCTGGGCGTGAAGCCGTTGATCGACAAGCCCGGGAAGGCCACCGCCGACTCCACCCCCGGCTGGGCCAGGGCGATATCGGTCATGGCGCGAATGACCGCATCGGTGCGATCCAGCGAGGCGGCATCGGGCAACTGGGCGAAGGACACCAGGTACTGCTTGTCCTGCTGCGGCACGAAGCCCGCCGGGACGTTGGAGAAGCCCAGGTAAGCCAGACCGACCAGGGCGGCGTACAGCACCAGTGTGATACCGCTGCGCCGCACCAGCGTACCGACCATGCCCACGTATCCGCGGCTGCCCCAGTCGAAGAAGCGGTTGAAGGGCTTGAACACCAACCGCGCGAACAGCCCGTCGATCACACGGGTGAGCACGTCCTTTTTTGCCCCGTGCGGCTTGAGCAGCACCGCCGACAGCGCCGGGCTCAGGGTGAGCGAGTTGATCGTCGAAATGAAGGTGGAAATGGTGATAGTCAACGCGAATTGGCGATAGAACTGCCCTGTCAGCCCCGAGATGAAGGCGGTGGGGATGAACACCGCCGCCAGCACCAGCGAGGTGGCGACGATGGGGCCGGTGACCTCGCGCATGGCCTGTTTGGTGGCCTCCAGCGGCGTGAGCCCCAGCGCGATGTTGCGCTCGACGTTTTCCACCACGACGATGGCATCGTCCACCACGATGCCGATGGCCAGCACCAGACCGAACAGCGACAGCGCGTTGAGCGAAAAGCCCATCAGGTACATCACCGCGAAGGTGCCGATCAACGACACCGGCACGGCCACCAGCGGGATGATCGAGGCCCGCCAGGTCTGCAGGAACAGGATGACCACGATGACCACCAGCACGATGGCCTCGAGCAAGGTGTGCACCACCGCCTCGATGGACCCGCGGACGAACACGGTGGGGTCGTAAACGATGCGGTAGTCCACCCCTTCGGGGAAGCCTTGCTTGAGCGTCTCCATGGTGCTGCGCACCTGATCGGAGAGTGCAATGGCGTTGCTGCCGGGGCGTTGGAACACGCCCAGGGCGGCGGCCGGCTTGTTGTCCAGCAGTGATCGGATGGCGTAGCTGTCCGAGCCGATCTCGGCCCGGCCGACATCGCGCAGGCGGGTGATCTCACCGCCGTCGCCGACATCGATGACGATGTTCTCGAACTCCTCCTCGCTGGAGAGGCGTCCTTTGACGTTGATCAGCAACTGATAGTCGCTGCTGCCGGGGGAGGGCGGTGCACCCAGGGAGCCGGCGGCGACCTGGATATTTTGCTGCCGGATTGCCGCGACCACGTCGTTGGCCGTGAGCTGGCGCGCGGCGATACGCGCCGGGTCCAGCCACACGCGCATGGCATAGGAGCCGGCCCCGAAGACCTGAACGTCACCGGCACCTTGCAGCCGCGCGAGTTCGTCCTTGACGTACAAGCGGGCGTAGTTGGCCAGGTACAGCATGTCGTAGCGGTCGTTTGGCGAGACCAGGTGCACCACCATGGTCAGGTCGGGGGATGATTTTTCCGTCACCACGCCCAGGCGCTGGACCTCTTCGGGCAGCCGCGGCAAGGCGCGCGCCACGCGGTTCTGGACCGCCACCTGCGCCTCGTCCAGGTCGGTGCCCAAGGCGAAGGTCACCGTCAGTGTCATGCCGCCGTCGGAGGTCGATTGCGAGGCGGTGTAGAGCATGTTCTCCACACCGTTGATGGCTTGCTCCAGCGGCGTCGCCACCGTTTCGCCGATCACCTTGGGATTGGCGCCGGGGTAGGTCGCCCGCACCACCACCGTGGGCGGGACGACCTCCGGATACTCGCTGATCGGCAACTGGAACAAGGCCAGCCCGCCAGCGATGAGGATGATCAACGACAGTACGGCGGCGAAGATCGGCCGGGTGATGAAAAATTGGGACAGGTTCATGACCGGACTCCTGGGAGGCTGTCTGACTTGAGCGTCCGTAGCGAGGGAAGCCGGTATCGAGACAGATTTTTCTATCGTTTGCGGAAGATAGTCTTAGCTATCTGACAAAAAGGATTGGAAAATATGGCCGATATCCGGCTTTCCGCAGTAGGACAGTCTCAAGTCCGACAGCTTCCTAGCCGCCGCTGGCAAGCGTCGGCGGCTGGCGTTCGGCCAGGGCCGGGCCGTCCAGGCGGCTTTCGCGGGCGAGCAGGGCCTGGCGCTGTTCCGGCGTGGCCATGGCCACCGGGTTCGGATCGACCGTCACCCCGGGGCGCACCCGTTGCAGACCGTTGACGACGATGGTCTCGCCGGCGGTGAGCCCATCGCGCACGATGCGAAGGTTCTCGACCTTGGGGCCGAGCACGACCGGGCGGTATTCGATCTGAAAGTCGTTATTGACCACGTAGACGAAGCGGTTGGACAAGTCGGTACCGATGGCGCGGTCGTCGATCAGCACCGCAGGCCGGGCGTCGCCGCTGACGAGCTGAACGCGGGCGAACAGCCCCGGCGTGAAGCGGCCATGGTCGTTGGCGAACACCGCCCGTGCCTGGATGGTGCCGGTGTCGGGGTTCAGGCCGCTGTCCATGAAGTCCAGCCGGCCGAGATGTGGAAACCCCTGCTCGTCGGCCAGCGCCATGAAGACCTTGGCCGCATCGGTGCGGTGGCCGATCTTCAGATACGTCTGCTCGTCGATATCGAAGTACGCATGCACCTGATCGGTGGACACCACACGGGTGAGCACGGTCTCACCGGCGCTGACCAGTGAGCCTTCGCGCACCTGGGCACGCGAGACGCGGCCGTCAATGGGCGAAGTAATGCGGGTGTATTCGAGGTTCAGGCGCGCAGCATCCAGGGCGGCCTGGGTGGCGGCGATGGCGGCTTTGCCCTGCTTGACGGCCGATTCGGTGGCATCGACGCCGGCGGCGCTGATGGCATTCTGCTGCTTGAGCCGTGCCGCGCGGTTGAACTCGCGCTCGCTCAGCTCCAGTTGGGCACGCTGGCGGTTGAGCTCGGCCTCGAGCCGATCGACGTCCGCTTGGTAGGGGCGCGGGTCGATGCGATAGAGCAGCTCGCCCTTGGCGACACGGCTGCCGTCGTCGAACGCCACCGCCTCGATGTAGCCGCTCACGCGCGGACGGATGTCCACCTCGTGTGGCGCGGCCAGTCGGCCGGTGAAGATGCTGCGCTCGCTCAGCGATTCGCTGATGGCGGTGGCCACGTCCACCTGCGGCGCGGGCGGGGCCTCGGCCGCGGTTTCGGCATTGCTGGCCGAGCATGCTGTCAGGATCGCTGCCAGCACGAGGCCAAGAGATCGGCGGATAATCCGGTCGATTCCGTCCATTGTGACTCCCACGGTTCGCTTATTATTGCAGTGCAGCGATTGTGGTGGGCGGCGCAACTATCGTCTAATTTATAGTTCGTATGCGTCACATAACTTCAGGTGATCAATCGTGAAGACAGGCGATCTCAATCTGTTGGCGGTCTTTGACGCCATCATGCGGGAAGGGTCGGTCACCCGGGCGGCGGATCGCCTGGCGATGACGCAGCCGGCGGTGTCCAACGCGATGGCCCGCATGCGATTGGCCTGGAACGACCCACTGTTCGTGAAGAACGGTCGCGGTGTCGTCCCCACGCCGCAGGCGGTGGCCTTGTGGGAGCGGGTGCGGCCGCATCTGCAAGGTTTGCGCGAGGCGGTGACGCCGGAGCCCTTCGATGCCAAAGCATCGCGACGCGGCTTTCGCATCGCCGCCGCCGATGTGATCGTCGAGATGCTGTGGCGCCCGTTGCGGCGGCGGGTGGAGCGCGATGCGCCGGGTATCGATTTCTATGCGGTGCCTTATACCAAGCTCGGTGCCGACGGTCTGTTGATGAACGGCGAGGTGGATGCGGTCATCGGACCGACGATGCGCGATACGCCGGCGCAGATTCATCACACGCCGCTGCTGTGTTCGTATTTTGCCTGCGCGATGCGTAAGGACCACCCGCTGGCCGGGCGGCCGTTGAGCCTGGAGGCGTATGCGGCGGCCGAGCACTTGTTGGTGTCGCTCTCGGGGGACCCGCGCGGCATGGTGGACGATCTGCTGGAGCAGCAGGGGTTGAGGCGCCGCGTGTCGGTGACGGTGAATCATTTTGCGGCCGTTCCGTCCCTGCTGCGCGAGAGTGATCTGATCTGCACGGTGCCGTTCGTGGTGGTGGCCGAGTGTTCGGCGGTGAACGACTTGTTCATCACGCGTCCCCCGCTCGATTTATCGACCAAACCGCTGTCTTTGTTGTGGCATGAGCGCAGTGAGCGTGATCCGGGGCATCGTTGGTTGCGCGAGCAGATTGCGGGGGTGACTGAAGAGGTGAAGCGGGCGCACCCGACGCCGGCATGCCTCTGCCCGGGTCAGATGAACGCCATCGATCTGCTGGCCAGGGAGCGTAGCGGGGCGCAGGTGGCAGTCGATGAATTGATGGAACTCGCGCCCGGTTGATGCCGGCGGGTTGTCGGTGCCGCAGTCCGCACTACGCGTCCGCAGTCTGCACGCCGCCGTGAGGGTCGGGCGAGTCCCGATCGGACTCGCTGTAAACACGTCCGTGTGCGCTCGACGGCAGCATCCATGCTGCCGACGGTCCGATCGGAACCCGCCCGACCCTCACGGCTCACTTCGATGGCTGCTCGATGGCTGCTCGATGGCTGCTCGATGGCTGCTCGATGGCTGCTCGGTAATGGCTGCTCGGTAGCTGTTCGGCACGTCGTGAACCCGGGCACCCGTAGGAGCCCTGCCCTCAGGGCGATTGTCGCCGGCGCCACTGGCCTCCGCCGGTTTG
>CBFGWV010000064.1:0-18711 GCA_965652545.1 uncultured Candidatus Competibacteraceae bacterium
TTTCCTGCCAATCCGCCCAACTGACCGTGAATCTGTTGCAGCAAGGCTTTGAAGATGCGCGGATTGCCGGCCACGATCTGCCCGGTGTCCAGAAAACGGTGGCCGCCTTCCAGATCCCCCACCAGCCCACCGGCTTCCTGTACCAGGAGTGCGCCGGCAGCGCTGTCCCAAGGTGCCAGGCCAAGCTCGAAGTAACCATCCAGCCGACCGGCGGCTACGTAGGCCAGGTCCAGGGCGGCGGACCCGGCGCGGCGTATCTCCCGGCAGCGGCCGAACAGATCGCCCAGGGCTGCGAGATAGGCTTCGCGGTAGCGTGGGTGGCGGAATGGAAAGCCGGTGCCGATGAGCGACTCTTCCAGAACGCTGGCGCCGCGCACGCGGATGCGACGGTCGTTCAGCCGGGCGCCGTCGCCCTTGGAGGCGGTAAAGATTTCTTGCCGCAACGGGTCATAGACGACGCCCGACACCAGACGCCCCTGCTGGCGCAGGGCTATGGAGATGGCGTAGTGCGGGAAGCCATGAAGGTAGTTGGTCGTGCCATCCAGCGGGTCGATGACCCACTCGAACTCGTTCTCGCCGCTGCGTCCGCTTTCCTCCGCCAGGATGGCATGGTCGGGGTAGATATGGCGCAGGGTCCGTATAATCTCGGCCTCGGCCTGTAGATCCACCTCGCTGACCAGATCATGTGCGCCTTTCTGGCTGACCTTCAGACGCTCGAGCCGGTCCTGGTAGCGGAGCAGTACTTTTCCGGCCGCGAGGGCCGCACGTTTGGCGATAGTCAGCGTGGGATGCATGGCAAGTCCGATTGGCAAAGATCACTCAGGCGGTGCCCCGCCCGAAACAGCCGCGTAGGATACCACCAAACATTGTCCGTGAGCTGCGCATGACCGAGCCGCACATCCGTATCGTCCTGGTGGAAACCTCCCACCCCGGCAACATCGGCGCCAGTGCCCGCGCCATGAAAACCATGGGTTTGCACCGGCTGACCCTGGTGCGCCCGAAACTGTTTCCCAACGCCGAGGCCACGGCCATGGCCTCAGGAGCGGACGACCTGCTCATGCAGGCGACGGTGGTCGATGACTTGGACTCCGCGTTGGCCGGCTGTCGTCTGGTCATTGGCACTACCGCCAGACCGCGCCATCTGAGTGCCGAGGCCCTTATGCCGCGCGAGGCCGCTTGCCGGCTGGTCGAGGCCGCCGGCAACGGCCCGGTGGCCCTGGTGTTCGGCCGTGAGCGCACCGGCCTCACCAACGAGGAGGTCGACCGCTGTCAGGCACTGACGCGGATACCGGCCAATCCGGACTACTCCTCGTTGAACCTGGCCCAGGCCGTGCAGGTGCTGACATATGAACTGCATCTGGCGCTCGGGGCGACGCTCGCCGCGGCCGAGGCGCACATCCCGGCCGCCCACGATGAGTACGAGCGGTTCTATACCCACCTGGAGAATGTCCTGGTGGCCAGTGGCTTTCTCGACCCGGCCAATCCCAAACACCTGATGCGGCGCCTGCGCCGTTTGTTCAACCGCGCCGCGCCCGATCAGCATGAGATGAACATCCTGCGCGGCATACTCACCGCCGTGGCACCGACCGTTGCGCCGGGCACCGATAAGGACGGCAGCCGGTGAGCGAGGCGCCGGTCTATCTCGACTATGCCGCCACGACGCCGGTGGACCCCGCAGTGGCGGCGTTGATGGGCCGCTACCTGGGCCCCGAGGGCGTGTTCGCCAATCCGGCCTCGCCCAGTGCCGCCGGACGCCGCGCCCTGGCGGCGGTGGAGGTGGCCAGGGCGCAGGTGGCGGCGCTCATCGGCGCCCCGGCGCACAGCCTGGTCTTCACCTCTGGCGCGACAGAAGCCATCAATCTGGCCATCAAAGGCGCCGTGCGCGCCAGCGCGCGCAAGCGCGGGCACATCGTCACCGGGCGTACCGAGCACAAGGCCGTGTTGGACACCTGCGCTGCCCTGGGACGGGAGGGCTTCAGCGTCACCTACGTGCCGCCGGACGCCGACGGGCGTATCGGCCCCGACGCCGTGGCCGCCGCATTGCGTGAGGACACGGTAATGGTGTCGTTGATGCAGGTAAATAATGAGACCGGTCTCATCAACGATGTCGAGGCCGTCGGTCGCCTGACCCGCGAGCGCGGTGTGCTGCTGCATGTGGATGCGGCCCAGAGCGCCGGCCGTCTGGCGGTTGACGTCGAGAGCCTCGGGGCGGACCTGCTCAGCCTCAGCGCACACAAACTCTACGGCCCCAAGGGGATAGGTGCACTGTATGTGCGCCCGTTTCCGCGGGTTCGGTTGGAGCCGCTGATCCACGGCGGCGGCCATGAGCGGGGGCTGCGCTCGGGCACATTGCCGGTACACCAGATCGTTGGCTTCGGTGAGGCGGCCCGCCTGGTGACGGTGCTTGGGTCTCAGGAGCAACAGCGGCAGGCCGCCTTGCGCGAGCGGCTGGTGACGGGGCTGCTGGCCATCGATGCGGTAATGCTCAATGCCGACCCGGCGCTGTGCGTGCCGGGCATCATTAACCTGAGTCTGCTCGATGTGCACATGGAGGCCTTGTTCGCCAGTGTGCCGGAGCTGGCCATGGCCACGGGGTCGGCATGCACGGCGGCCGATCACGCGCCGTCCCATGTGTTGACCGCCATGGGCTTGCCGCGTGACCGGGTCCAGGGGGCGCTGCGCCTGAGTCTCGGCCGGTGGAGCGACGAGCGCCAGGTGGATCAGGCCGTGCGTCGTCTCGGTGAGGCCATCGGTCGTTTGCGTGGTCTGTCGCCCCTGTGGCCGGTACGCCGCGCAGGCGGCGATGTGGAGGCGCTATGGACGAGCTGACGGCAGTGGATTTCAGTGCAGAGGTGATGCGCCGTTTCGCGGCCCCCGCGTTCGCCACGGTGCCGGCGGATGCGGCAGTCGGGCGAGCGGCCAATACGCAGTTGGAGGTTCTGGTGGAGATTCATCTGCGCGAGCGGGGCAATGGGCGTTTGCAAGCCGGTTTCCTCGCCCACGGCTGTCCGGCGACCATCGCCTGCGCTGACTGGGTTGCCGAGCAGGCGAACGGGGCGACGGCGACCGAATTGGCTTCGGTCTCTGCCCACGACATGGAACTTGCGCTACAACTGCCATCCAACCGAGTACACTGTGCCGTTGCAGCGGTCACGGCCTTGCGTCGTGCGCTGGAGCGGCTTTGAATCCGGAGTGCATATGCCAAACATCTCCCTGACCGAGCGCGCAGCCAACCGGGTGCGCAGTTACCTGAGCCAGCGCGGCCATGGTGAAGGCCTGCGCGTGGGCGTGCGCAAGTCCGGGTGCTCCGGCTACGCCTACGTCATCGATTTTGCCGACACGGTCGATGGTGACGATCGGGTGTTCGAGGAGCACGGCGTGAAAGTGATCGTCAAGGACGAGCACCTGCACTTTCTCGACGGTACCGAACTGGACTTCGTCAAGGACGGCTTGAACGAAATGTTCAAGTTCAACAACCCCAATGTGAAAGACGCCTGCGGCTGCGGCGAGAGCTTCAACGTCTAGAGCTTCCCTAGGACGCTGTCAGGGCGACGGCGCCCTTAGCACGGTATCGCAGGCCGCCGGCAGGATCACTGGCTTCGGCGGTGGCGTGGTGGGGCGCTCCTGCGGGTTGAGCGCCGCTGCGCGCTGGTCGGCAATCCAATTGTCCAGATCGGGAATGCATCCGTCGCCTGCCGGAATCGGGTCCTGGGATTCGCACAGCGGCGAATCCGGCGGGCATTCCAGGCGGACGTGGAAATGCGCATCGTGCCCCCACCATGGGCGAAGCTTGTGTAACCAGCCGGTGTCGGTCTCGGTCAGGCACAGATGCTTCTTGATGACCGGGTTGACGAAGATACGGGCGGTTTGCGGCCAGTTGGCGGCCGTCCATAATACGTCGCGCTGATACGGCCCCCACTCGGCGGCGATGACCGCACCGGCGATCGGGTCGACGACGCTGCGTGCGCTGACTGATTCGGTCTGTGCGCCGGAGAAAGCCTGCACCGGCCCTTTCAGCAGCCAGATATCCCCATCCAGCCCAACCTGGTGGCTGCGGTGACCGGATGGCATAGGACCGCCGCGCGGTTGCGCGATGTCGCCGACCAAAAGCCGCGCATCATGGCGGGCCGCCGTCGCCGCCAGGGCATCGACCAGCGGGAGGAGGTCCGGATGGCCATAGTATCGGTTGCGGCTGGGGCGCATGACCTGAAAATGCTGACCGAGCAGCTCCAACTGCTGCGCACCGGCCACGCACCCGGCGGCGTAGCCGCCGTACACTTGTGCAGGCCCTGCCGTTGGTGAGGCATGGCGGCTCCATGAGGCCGCATGCGCGGGCAGGGCGAAGGCAGGTAGAACGACGACGGCGAGGAGTCGGGCGAACTTGAGCATATGGGCAGTCTACTCAGGGCCGGGGCTGGCTTGCCAGTACCTTCTTTAGCATCCTGATCACCATCGTCGCGACGAGACCGATACCATGACAGACATACCCCGCCGTGCCCTTGTGCTTGCCGCCCATGGTAGTCGCCGCCAAGCGTCGAACGATGAAGTCGAGGCCCTGAGTGCCCGTCTGCGCAAGGGCGCGGAAGGCCTTTTTGACCCGGTGACGTACGGGTTTCTGGAGCTGGTACAGCCGGATATCGACAGCGCGATCCGCCAATGCATCGACGCCGGCGTCGATGAGATCGTCGTGGTGCCCTATTTTCTCTCGGCCGGGAACCACGTTGCCGAAGACCTCCCGGCTCTTATCGAGCAGGCGCGGGCGTCATATCCGCATACCCGCATCCAGTTGAGGCCGCATCTGGGTACCGTCGAGGGTGTCGTCGGCTTGCTGTTGGGGCTTGCGCAGGGCGGTGCATAGTCAGTCCGCCGGGCCCTCCGGCGGCGGAGCCCACAGCAACTCGTCCAATGTCGGTTGCCATCGATGGCGCATCCAATCGACCCGTCCGCGCTGAACCAGTACACCCTCGGCGAGCAGGCTTGCCGCCTGTTCCTTGAACGGCTCGCTACCCGGTGCGAACGCCAGCCGGCCGCCGGCACCGAGCACACGATGCCAAGGCAGGTGTAGCGCGCGCGGAGCCTGCTTCAAGGCCTGGGCGACGAAACGGGCGTGGCGGGGGAAGCCTGCGAGATCCGCAACCTGGCCGTACGAGGCCACCTGGCCGGCGGGGATGAGCTGGACGATGCGCCAGATGGCCGCGGGTGTGACACGGGCCCTGGCGGGATCCTTCATGAGCGGCGTCGTTGGCGGTGGCCGCACCGCGCACACCCGGATATCGGCTGTGCGCGGCCGGATGGGCCCGAAGCCTGCAAGGTGTCAGTCCGGTGTGGCCAGTCCGTCGGCCTGGGCGGCATAGAACGCAGCCAGATCGGCCATGTCCTGCTCGGACAGGTTCTGCACCTGCGCGCTCATGATCGGGTTGTTGCGCGCACCGCTCTTGTATTCTTCCAGAGAGTGCTTGAGGTAGTCGGCGTACTGACCGGCCAGTTTGGGAAACTCACCCGTGGTCGTCGTGCCGCCGTTCTCACCGTGGCAGGAGGCGCAAGCCAGGCCGCGGTTGGTGTCCTTGAGCAACTGTGCCCCAGCCTCGGGGTTGCCTACGGTGATCGGGGCCTGCCGGGCCTCGAGATCGAGCCCACCCAGATAGGCGGCGATGTCGGCCATGTCGGACTCGCTCAGCGCGGATGCATTGGCCTTCATGGTCTCGTGGGCCCGCGCTCCGGCCTGGTACGCGGTCAGCGCCGCCACGATATACCCTGGATTCTGTCCAGCCAGTCGCGGTACATGAAAGGTGGGGTAGGCGTTCGTGTAGCCGGGAATGGCATGGCAGCCCCGACAGGTATTGAACCGCAGCTCACCGGCCTGGACATCGGCTTCGGCCGACGCCGTTGAGCCGATTCCGGCCAGCAGGCAGACACTTCCGGCAATCACGGCGCGCAGCAAATGCCTCGTCATGGGCTCCTCGCAATCAGATGGTCTTGGTTATGGTATTCCCGGTCGACTGCCACCGTGTACGACCGGGACGGCGCGGGGCTACACTGAACAGGCGCGGTATTGTTGCCCCTCGTAGTCTGGCCGACAACCCAACGCCATTACGCGCCGTGGCTGGCCCGACCGAGGCGGCATTGTAGCGGCTGCCCTCGGCGGCAGCCAGCGCAACGGCCGTATACCGGGGGGAGAGGCCGATGACTACGCCGAATCAGGCAATCGAAGCACAGGTCAGATTGCTCGGACAGACATTGTGGTCCCAGCTCAGCCACCGGGAGTTCCGCTGGGACCCGGTCATGGCGCGCGATATGCTGCGTCGTCTGCCCAGCGATACCGGCTCGCCGCCGGGCAATGCGCTCATCGACATCATTCGCGGCCAACTGCAAGGCTGCCTGTCCTCGAACGGCGCACCCGGCCCGGACGCCATGCAGCGCCTGCGCGTGCTGCTCGAGCAACTGCGCAGCGTCGGCGGCGTGTCCGGCGGTGTGGACGAATCGCCGGACGAAGCCCGCATCGACGATGTGGTCGTCATCGGCCCCGACGCCAGCCAAGTGCTCATTCCACGGCTGGTCGACGCCGGTCTCCAGGTGCGTTACATGCCCTCGTTCGCCGACGGTCGCCGGGCGATGGCCCGTCAGCGGGCCGGGGTTCTGATCGTGCACATCGAAGGCGAGGGCGACGGTCGGCCGGGCCTGGATCTGATACCCAACCTGCCCGAGCAGCACCCGCCGCTGGTGTTCATCACCCGACGCGACGATCTGGATACGCGCCTGGCCGCGGTACGAGTCGGTGGTCAGGCTTTGTTCACCCGGCCCCTGGACGTGCAGGCCCTGATCGCGAAAGTCAGCAGCCTGCTGATGGAGCGCAGCGGCGAGGAGCGGGTGGGGCGGCTGTTGTGCATCGGCGATGGTCAGCCGCGCTGGGGCCGCTTAAAAGCCGGCCTGGAAACCGCCGGTTGGTCGGTGCATCGGACGCGTCCCGCGGTCATGCTGGATGAACTGGCCCGCTTCCGTCCGGAGCTGATCTGCCTCGATCTGGATGGGTGCGATGGCGTGGACGGGTTGGAACTCGCCGCCGTGCTGCGTCAGCATCACCTGGGGTATGCGTTGCCGATCCTACTCGAGTGCGCCAGCAAAGATGGGCTGCCCTACGTGCAGCGGCTGGGTCGGCAGGGTGACGATTTGTTCACCGACGCGACACCGGATGCCCAGGTGCGCTGGTTGCTGGCGCGCCGCCTGCAACGCGCACGGGCGGTGAATCAACGCCTCTCCACTCTGGTCAACGTGGATCCGGTCAGCGGGCTGGAGAATCGGCGACGCTTCGTCGAGCGCCTCGAGTCGATGCTGACCCAGCGGCCGATAGCCGGCGCCGAGGCCGGGGGGCTGATGCTCATCATGTTGAGCAATTGGCGCCAACTGCGTGAGACGCACGACGCACTGGCGCTGGATGCCATCCTCAGGCGCCTTGGGCGGCGTCTGCGCGAGTGCATCGTGGGCGATGCGCCTCTGGGGCGCACCGCCGATGCCCAGTTCGCCACCTGGGTCGGTCATCGCGATGCCGCCAGCCTGCGCGAGAAGGCCCTGCGCCTGCGCCAGCAACTTCTGGCCCAGCCGTTACGGGTCGGCGATGACGTCGTCGCGTTGGAGATCTGTATCGGCGTGGGCGTGGTGCCGGCCGGCGAAACCGATGTACAGAACGCCTTGCAGGTGGCGGACCTGGCCTTGAGCATGGCGCGAGAGCACGATCAGGAACACGTGCACGTCTATCAGCCGGGTGCGCGTCCCGAGGTCGAGGCCGCTCACAGCGCCGCATTGAGCGAGCGCATCGCCGAGGCCGTCAAGGCCCAGCGCATGCGTCTGGTCTACCAGCCTGTGGTCAGCCTGCGCGGGCAGGGCGGCCGGCGTTACGAAGCGTTGTTGCGGGTGTTCGACAGCGATCATCAGCCGCTGCCGGTGGACTACGTCTTCGGCATGGCCAAGAACAACCCGCGTCTGGCCCAGGCGCTGGATCGCTGGGTCGTCGGTCACGGTGTGCGCGCCCTGATGGGGCCGGGTCTGGAAGACGTCAGCCTGTTTCTGCAGGTATCCGCCGCGACACTTGAAGCCGGCAGCCTGGCTGCGTGGCTGGTCGAGCGAACACTGGAGCGCCCGTTGTTCGGGCATCGCCTGGTGTTTCAAGTTAGTGAGCTGGCCGCGCGCCAATCGCCCGAAGCCACCGCCGCCTTTTTTGCCGCCTGCACCGAGCAGGAGTGGGGGACATGTCTCATCCGCTTCGGTCGTTTGCGAGACTCAGTGTCGTTCGCAGCCGAGCTACAGCCGAGCTACGTCAAGCTAGACCCCACCGTCACGAATGAACTGGGCAACGGCAGGGCCGCGCAGACCAAGGTGGAACTGGGCGAGATGATCGCCAACCTGGGGTACCGCGGCATCAAACCCATCGTGCCGGCGGTGGAGGACCTGCACGTTCTTCCCAGCCTATGGAGCTGCGGTGCAGACCTCGTTCAGGGCTATGTCCTCCAACGTCCCCAGGAAACCATGGATTTCGACTTCTCGGGGTTGACGTTCTGAGCGGCGCTAATGGGCGAGTATCGACGTGTAGCCCTCGCGATAGCTGGGAAAGCGGAAGCGGAAGCCGTCCTCCAGCAGACGCGTGTTGCGGCAGCGCTTGTTGCGGCTCGCCCCGCCTGCGGCCTTGCGCGGCGGTGGCTTGAGGTGCAGGCGGTCGGCCAACCAGTCGGCGATTTCTGCCTGCGGGCAGGGGTCGTTGTCGCTGGCGAGGTATAGGCGCAACGGCGCGGGGCGGTCCAGCACGTGCTTGAGCACCGACGCGGCGTCATCGGCATGAATGCGATTGGTGTACCAGGGCGGGTCCTCCTGCACCGGGTTGCCCTGGCGAACGCTGTTGACCAGGGTCAACCGCCCCGGCCCGTAGATGCCCGAGAAACGCACCACCGTGGCGATGCCGTCCGCCGCCAGAGCGCGTGCCTCCGCCGCCCGCAACCAACCCGCCGCCCCGGTGTTGGCATCGGCCGGGCTGTCCTCGTCGATCCACTCCCCGGCGTCCTGCCCGTACACCGAGGTACTGGAGACGAAGACCACCCGGCTGGGTGTATCCGGCAATGCAGACAACACATTCTCCAGACCGCGCAGATACACTTGCTCGTAACGGGCCGCGTCGCGACGGCCGGCGGCGGCACAGTAGACTAACGCGTCAACGGCCCCGGGCAGCGACTTGAGCGTGCTGGCGTGCGTAAGATCGCCCGCGATCGACGTGAACGTGGCCGGCAGGCCGGACGGGTCGCGGCGCAAACCGAACACCGTCTTGCCATCGGCGGTCAACAGTAAACCCAGGCGTGTACCCACATCTCCGCAACCGGCAATCAAGACCCGTGTCATCACTGTTCTCCGCAATCGTTAACGACGCTACCCTGGATCCCGGGTTCGGCCCTGCATTGCTTGCCTGGTACGACCGCCACGGTCGTCGCGATCTGCCCTGGAAGCACCCGGCCACACCGTACCGCGTGTGGGTATCCGAAATCATGCTGCAACAGACCCAGGTTGCCACCGCTGCACCGTACTTTCAGCGCTTCCTCGCGCGCTTCCCTGACGTCCAGACGCTGGCCGCCGCGCCGCTGGACGATGTCCTGGCCCTGTGGGCGGGGCTCGGCTACTACGCCCGCGCACGCAACCTGCACAAGGCCGCCCGCCTCATCGTCGAGCAGCACGAAGGCCGCTTTCCCGAGCGCATCGACGCCGTGGAGGCGCTGCCCGGTATTGGCCGATCCACTGCCGGTGCCATTCTCGCCCAGGCATGCGGTCAACGTCATGCCATCCTCGATGGCAATGTCAAACGGGTGCTGACCCGCTATGCGGCCATCGACGGCTACCCGGGCGATGGCGCCGTCCACCGTCAATTGTGGACCCTGGCCGAGCGGCTGACACCTTACGCACGGGTGGCCGACTACACGCAGGCGATCATGGACCTCGGCGCCACGGTGTGCCGCCGTCGCAAACCGCTGTGCGGCCTCTGCCCGGTCGCCGCCGGCTGCCTTGCGGCTGCGCGCGGTCTCACTACCGCCCTGCCCACACCCAAACCGCGCAAGACCCTGCCGGTGCGGGCCACCGTCATGCTGCTGGCGGTCCGTGACGATGGTGGCATCTGGCTCGAGCAGCGGCCGGCGACCGGCCTCTGGGGGGGCTTGTGGAGCCTGCCGGAAGCCCCTGACACCGCGTCTATCGAGGCCCTGTGTCACGACCGCTTCGGCACCGCGCCACTCGAAACCCGTATCTGGCCCGGGCTGCGGCACAGCTTCAGCCACTATCACCTGGACATCACGCCGGTACAGGTGCGCATCATCTCCAGGGTTAATGCGGGCTCCGGCCTCTGGTATAACCCCGCCCAGGATGCCGCTCTCGGACTCCCCGCACCGGTGGTGCGGCTGATCGGCGCATTGAACCCCACTGTCAAGGAGTAGCTCATGACCCGCATGGTCAACTGCGTCAAACTCGGTCGCGAGGCCGAAGCCCTGGCCCGCCCGCCGTATCCGGGCGATCTGGGCAAACGCATCTTCGAGAACGTCTCCAAGGAGGGCTGGCAGATGTGGCTGGGCCACCAGACCATGTTGATCAACGAGTACCGCCTCACCCCTTTCGAGCCCAAAGCGCGCAAGTTTCTCGAAGAACAGATGGAGCAGTTTTTCTTCGGCGGAGGTGCGCAGCGGCCTGAAGGGTACGTCCCGCCCTCGTCGTGAGCCGCAGCGGCAGACGGTCGGCATCGCCGGTGCTTGACGCCCCGGCGCCCAGCGGCTTTAATACGCGCCTTCCACGACGGCCAGGTAGCTCAGTCGGTAGAGCAGGGGATTGAAAATCCCCGTGTCGGCGGTTCGATTCCGTCCCTGGCCACCATACAAAGCAAGGGCTTAGGTTAACACCTAGGCCCTTTGTTTTTGCCGTGGGGCACTCTTGGGACAGTTCGCCGCAAGAAGCAGTAACGCTGCCCCTGAACGCGCCGCCGGGACGCCGGCCAGCGCGTCGCCCGAACGACCGTTGCTGATGGGCTACAGTCCTTCTAAAGACTTCCCTGTGGCGCTATCAATGCGTGCCGTGCTCCTTGCCCTGGCTGTTGCCGCCCTCGCCGCCTGTAGCTCGGCGAACACGCGCAGCACGCTTGACGCGCTGTCTGGCATCGCAGCCGTGGAGCTGTCCGATCCCCAACCATCCTCGTCCATTTCAAGCGACGTCCTTGTCTACCCATATGCGTCCCGTAGCGGATGCGTCTGCGCATGCGTGGACGGCGGCATCCAACCGGTTTGCAGCAGCGCATACATGACAGAATTCTGCTCGCCACGTATTTGCCCCGTCCCGCTGCCGTACCCCAAGCCCCCGATGCCGCCAGTAGTCGAACCTCCGGGAGTATCCACATGCTTTCCTGCACAGGTTGCGATGCGAGGAGAATACAAATGGACGGTGCTGTGCCGATGAGATTCGTTGGAGGTCTGCGGAAGCCCGTCTCAGCGCCTACGAACAAACGATGATGTGCCCAACTTCAACCCCCATCAATACAAGAAAATTCAGCTGCTATCGATTCAGCGCTGACGGCGTTTATGCTTGTGGCGACTAAGCGAAGTTCGTCCTTGTGGCTGAACAAGATCAGGTCACCTGCGATGATGACATCAAGCAGGCTTGCTGATGGGATATGAGGTGACGTCATACGAATCGCGCGGAAGCCCGTATGTTTGTCTTCTGCGACTACGCTATAGCTCCACCAGTCCGACTCAAGCACCGCGCCGTCGACCAACCTGTGAACGATAACCGAATCAGAGTCGCGCGCGACGCGAACCGCACTTGATCCTTTGAACATGGCGACGCCTGGGTGCTGTCGGCAAAAATAGACCTTGTCGTATATCGGAGGGAGAAAATCTTCCGGTTTCTCTTGGATATCATTTTCGGATACGTTCTGCTCGTCTGGTATCACGCTTTCCCAGACTATGGATCCTGGGGGCAAACTGTTCCAGTCAAACTCGTCCGCCTGTGCCGGTTCTTGGAGCCCATCGTTGTTTTCGCTTTCGTCACTAGTATCGTCGAGCAGAATCCATCCCGGCGGAAGGTCTGCCGGCGCATCGCCTTCTATAACCCACCCCTCGTCAGGCGCGCCGGATGCCTGCGCGGGCGATACAAAATAATCCTCGTCACCCCCCGTGAGCGCAACGAGTAGGAGCAGCAAGCCCGCGCGTCCTGTTGATTCCCTAATCACTTCCCTACCCCCGGCCCTTCGGCATAACGAGGCCTACTGACCCCACGAGTGCCCGTTGGCTCCGCAGTTCCGTTCTATGGAAATCAGAGCGTCAGACGCCGACCATTGTCCGCTGCGCCATCCGTCGACACCGGACTGGACAATTGCCCGGCAGTTCTTAGGCAGGCCGCTATCACTATAGGTCGGTTCTGCGTTGGGATCGCAGCCTGCAAGAGCCGCGAGCGCGATCAGCCCCCCCAGCCGCTTACTGAGCCGCACGCTGATTCCTGCCTTCATCGGTACGATGCGTGAGCCTTGGAAATCCCGTTGTTCGCCACATCAAGTGCCACTTGTTCGCCCCGCAGAGCATGATTTAAAACATAGCTAATTGATTTATCTTGAAAAAATCGATCAATCCTGGGGAATTGTTATCCCCTGTTGCGTCTCGCTGCCCATCGTTATTGCCGAGCGGTGTAGTCTCCAGGGCGGGGCGTTACGAGGACCCCGACGCCCCTGACCACACCATTGCCGTTGCAGGGGCAATGCCTCGGCTTGCTGCAAGCGTAGCACCGGCTCTGTCTTCCCCCATCGCAGAACGGACGGGGTGACATGGCCAGCATCGAAAAGCGCGTTAATTCCAAGGGTAGTACGTTCTACAGGGTGAAAATACGCCAGAGGGGGCATCCGGCACAGTCTGCAACCTTCGATCGTCTCACAGGCGCTCGTAGATGGGCCCAGCAGACGGAAGCGGCTATACGCGAGGGGCGACACTTCAAAACCACGGAAGCCAAACGACACACCCTGACGGAACTGTGGTTGGTTGTAACCATTTGCGAAGATGCAGCTGTTCGATCGACGCTAGTGGCAGTAACGGCTAGTCTTTCATTTTATCTGCTCCACTTGCGTTTCGCTTTCCGACGTCGGTGCGCGTACGGCGGGCACATTCCGAAGCTCTTCTCGCTGCTTAAGTTCGAGGAATTCCTGCTGAATTCGATTGGCTTCACGCATCGTTGCAACCGAGTATCCGGTGATGAATGTGTAGAGTAAAGTGCAGACGGCAATAACTCCGGTAAGCAAGATCAATGCTTTCTGTTGCTTGCTTTGGGCCTCTGCAAGTTTCTGGACAAGTGCGGCTTGCTCATCCATCTTTGTCTTGATGTTCTGCCCAGCTTTGTATAGTGTGCCAGCAAGTCCCTGTATTTTGGTGGCAGCGTCACTGATGGCGGCTATTGCTCGCTGTCGAGATATTCGGTCATATCGAGACATCTTCGCGGTGTTCGATTCTTCAAAGTTCAAGAGTTCGTCATCAGTCACATCGCGCCAGTCTTTGCTCACTGCCATAATCTCCAGGTTGAGCCGAAATGCGTGGGCCACTAATGAAATAATAGCTCCCTGAGTTGCTTCCAACCTGAACGACGCCGACTTCCTGCGACCACAGAAACATCCTTGATGTCTGGTCCGGCATCTTGCTCGGCGATGCTTGGCCCGGTTGAGTGTCGTGTAGATGCTGCCAACTGCTTCCGCGTCGGATGCATTGCCTGAGATACGCCGGCTCTGGGCGGTGCCAGGGTACCGGTCGGTTCGACCTTGGCAACCCGGACGCATTGGCCAGCTTCTATCTCGTACGCCGACTGCAACAGCGCCAAACCCAGCGCTACCTGTAGGGATGTGCTAGAGACGCTGACGCGGATGGCGGTCGAACTTGTAATCGACTATGTCGTCAAAGGACCTCCGGCCCCTGTACGCTGTCCCAGCGATATACCCTATCGCGCTCCCGCCTGTCAGGAAGGATAGCCATGACCTTGCGATCCCTGCTGTGTATCCCGCTGTTTCTGTCGATGACCGTGCTGGCTCAAGCCCAGGACATGGAGGTGGACCGCTACTGCGCCGCCTTGTACGTGTTCAGCCGGGTCATCCTCGACGGACGTGATGGGGGCATCGACCAGGCCAGCATGCGCGAGGAGATCATGGCGGTGGAGGGTGTGACGGAGCATCCGCGCCTGCGGCGCGATGTGGAGGACGTTCTTCATCTGGCCTACGTCGTCGCGCCGGACCAGCCCAGCGATGAATTGGCCGAGCTCGTGGTGAAAGAGTGGTGCATGGGGGAGTCGTGAGGATTTGAACGGCAGGCGCTGGATTCGCATCGCACTGATCGTGTTTGCTGTGTCGGTCTCGGGTGGTTGGGCACGTCCCATAGACCCGTCCGATGCGGCAAGCGCGGTGGAGCGTTATTGCAATACGGTTTATGTGCTGGCGCAGGTGATCCTGGGCGGTCGCGATGGCGGCATCGGCCAGTCGACGATGCGCAGGGAGATCCTGAGCGTCGAGAGCGTGGCCAATCACCCCAAGCTACGCCGGGATGTGCTGGACATCATTCACCTGGCGTATGTCATCGCACCGAACCAGCCGGGTGACGATCTGGCGACCTTCGTCCTCAACGACTGGTGTCTGGGCGAGCTTCAGTGAACGGCTCATTTCCCAGAGCGTTCAGTCCTGCGCCGCCATCTCTATCGCCAGACAATCCGGGCAGATGCCATGGGTCACATACGCATCGGCATCCAGGCGATGAGCCTCGGGTGACAGCCAGCGACCGGATTCCACATTTACCCGCTTGCACCAGGCGCACACCTTTACGGGCATGTCGCGGAACCTCTGCTCATGCAGCGGTTGCACCGCACGCTGGCGTTCGAGCAGCGCCATGGCTGCGTTCGCTGCGCTGCTCAGCGCATCGATCTGCGCGGGTGTGAACCGCCTGGCGACGGTATCGGCCATGCACAGGACACCGATCCAGACCTCGTCACGGGTCAGCAACGGTGCGCAGGCGAGGGCCCGCAGATTTGGCGCTCCGGTAACCCAGGGATGCTCGCTGAAGCGCGGATCGGTGGCGAGGTTATCTACCTGCATCACTGTGGGGCTGTCGCAGAAGACCTGATCCGCCGGGGTCTCCTGTATCGGCAAGCCAACGCGCGCGAACAGCCATTGGCGCGTGCCACCCACCACCGACAGGTAAACCACCGGCGCATGGCAGTCGCGGGCCAACTTCGCGGTCAGGTCGGCGAACTGGCGCGATTTGGGGATATCGATGACCCGGTATTCCACGAGCGCGTGCAAACGATTGGGATCGTCCAAATCACCAGATCTTTGGTGTGCACTCATGTTCGAGGTCTCTGAGCGGGGTTCGTACCACACCCCCGAGGATTGGAGCGGGATCACGAGCCAGAAGAGGTCTTTAGGCTCGGGTGCATTGGCGACGATACAGGAATGCCAAATTTCGCACACAATCATTATGATGCAGATCAATGACTGATGGGATTTCGGCCCATCGGCTTGACAATTTTTTTCATCGGTGCAAGTGCTCGCGGGCTCCCAGCATCCCGTGGCTTGCGCCTTCGTTGACAACGTCCACAGGCACAGCATAGTCTGCCGGTCATGAGTACCTGCGTCGTCATCCGCATCGTCGATATCATTATTCCCGCAACCTGAGGTTGTGGGCGCGGCCATGTCGTAGACACGCAAGACAAACCGAATCGCAAAGCCCGCAACCTGCCAACGAGGTTGCGGGCTTTTTTTTGCCGGTCAGGAGCGGTTGCCATGAAGCCCAGCGGCGGTGATGTGCTGATGCAAGCCTTGCTCGATGCAGGGGTCGACACGGTGTTCGGGTATCCGGGCGGGGCGATCATGCCCAGCTACGATGCCTTGTACGCGGTGCGCGACCGCCTGCGCCATGTGCTGGTGCGCCACGAGCAAGGCGCCATTCATGCCGCCCAGGGCTATGCCCGTGCAGCCGGTACCGTGGGGGTGTGCATGGCGACTTCCGGACCGGGGGCGACCAATCTCATCACCGGTCTGACCGATGCGTTGATGGACTCCACCCCCATCGTCTGCCTGACCGGTCAAGTGGCCAGCCATTTGCTGGGGACCGACGCCTTCCAGGAGGCCGACACCATCGGGCTGACCCTGGCGGCGACCAAGTGGAGCTATCAAGTCTCCAAGGTCGAGGAGATCCCGGCGGTGATCCACCTGGCCCTGCGCATCGCCCGCAGCGGCCGACCGGGGCCGGTGCTCATCGATTTACCCCGCGACGTGCAGGCTGGGCTGGCCTCGCAACCGGCCCCGGCGCCGGGCATCGATCACCCGCATTACCAGTCTTGGGCGCCATTTCCGCCCAACGCGGGTCCCGAGGCGTTGGCGCAGGCGGCGGCCTTGATCAACACCGCACGCCGGCCGTTGCTGCTGGTGGGGCAGGGCGTGTCGCTCTCGCGCGCCGAAGCCCAGGTGCGGCAACTGGCCGAAACGGCCGGCCTGCCCGTGGCGGCCACGCTGCACGGCTTGTCGGCCGTGCCCTGCGACCACCCTTTGTACGTGGGCATGGTCGGCATGCACGGCAATTACGGCGCAAACCTTCTGACCAACGAGGCCGACGTCATCGTCGCGGTCGGTGTGCGCTTCGATGACCGCGTCACCGGCAAGGTCGACACCTACGCCCGCAAGGCCGCCATCGTGCACATCGAGATCGACCCGACCGAGCTCGATCGACACGTGCCCGCCACGGTGGGTCTGGTCGGCGATGCGCGCCGGGTGTTGGATGCACTTTTACCGTCGATCGAACCCGCCAGCCACCCACAGTGGCTGGCACGCTTTCGCGAGTGCGACCGCCAGGAGCAGGCCGAGGTCGTCGGCGCGGAGCTGGAGCCCGGCAGCGGCGCTCTGCGCATGGGCGAGGTGGTCCGCAAGCTGTCGGTGGCCAGTGACGGGGCGGCGCTCATCGTCAGCGATGTGGGGCAGCACCAGATGATGGCCGCGCGCTATTACGGGTTCAGCCAGCCGCTGAGCCACATCACCTCCGGTGGCGCCGGTACGATGGGCTTCGCCCTGCCGGCGGCCATCGGGGCGGCTTTGTCCGCACCGCACCGGCGGGTGGTTGCGATCATCGGCGACGGCGGCTTCCAAATGACCCTGCAAGAGCTCGGCACCCTGGCCCAGGAGCGCCTGCCGGTGAAGATCGTCATCCTCAACAACGGCTATCTGGGCATGGTGCGGCAGTGGCAGGAGCTGTACTTCAACGAGCACTACTCCTGCGTGCGTATCGACCAGCCGGACTTCGTCACCTTGTGTGCCGCCTACCGCATCCCCGCGCGGCGGGTGGAGCGGCGTGAGGACCTGGACGAGGCCGTCGGCGAGTTGCTCGCCGCGGACGGGCCCTACCTGCTGGATGTCGCCGTCGCCCCGATGGGCAATGTCTTCCCCATGGTGCCGGCGGGTGCGTCGGTCAGTGATGTCCGCCTGCGCTGATGGAGCCGAACATGACCACCTCGCATCGTTACTCGCTGCAAGTGCTCAACGCACCGAGTGTGCTCCCGCGCCTGCTGCTGATCCTCTCGCGGCGCCGTGTTACGCCGCTGTGCCTGCACATGGAAGCGGTCGGCGAATGGGCGCAAATCGAATTCCAGATCGACGGCTGCAGCACCCATGTCGCCGGACTGTTGCTGGGGCAAATGCAGCGGGTGGTCGAAGTGCGCAGTGCACGGCTGACCAGTGGCGGCGCGGACCTTACGCCTCGCGCGCCCGCTCCAGCGCCGGTCGCAGCCGATGGCAGTGGTCCGTGAACACCCAGTCCACGCCACGACCGATCTCCCGATGCAGGAGATTCTCCGAGCGAATGAAACCGGTGCCCAAGGCCTGCCCCATGGCCTGATGCCGTTGCCGCAGTGTGTCCGACAGGCGCAGGTAATGACCGGTGATCCCACCCCAGCCGTGCATCAGCGCCTGCTGCGACAAGGCATGGACATTCCATTGCGCCACCGGCAGAAAACACTGCGGCGGTAGAAACCCCAACCCCTCGAACAACACCGGTTCCAGGCTCAGGATGTGAAAATCCACCACCGGTGTCAGCGGGGCCAGCAGCCGCGCCATCCGCGCCCGTTTCGCCGCCGTGTCCAGCGGCTCCTTGAGCTCGATCATCAAATGCAGCCGCCCGCCCAGGCGCGCCACCAACGCCTCCAACAACGGCACCTGCGGCAGCTCCCGCACCAGCGCGCCTGATCGCATCGCCGCGATGGGCTGGTGAACCGCCGGGAACAAGCGCCGCGGGCTGGCATCGTGCATCACCACCGGCACCCCATCGGCGCTCCAGCGCACATCCAGCTCCACACCCCAGGCCCCTAGCTCCAACGCCGCCTCAAACGCCGGCCAAGTGTTCTCTATGATGCCCCCGTGATGCGCCCCCCGGTGGGCCACGATCCGCGCCTCGGCAAGACGCGCACGGTCGGCCGGCGGATACGGAATCCGCGCGCATACCGTGTCGACCGTCTTCATGCTCAGATCCGCAACCCAGCCCATCGATATCACACCCGTACCGCGGTCCAGCACTGACTGTACCGCGCTCAAACAATCAACCGTCCACCAACGTGAGCCATCCGGGTCGGGCAGGTCATGGGCCGACCGTCGGCAGCATGGATGCTGCCGTCGAGCGCACACGGACGTGTCCACAGTGC
>CBFGWV010000065.1:0-18614 GCA_965652545.1 uncultured Candidatus Competibacteraceae bacterium
GTGGGCCTGGCCATTACCGTGGCCGACGGCGATGCCTTCGTACGCTCCCAAGTGCACTGGACGACGGAAGAGGCCGGCGGCGCGGGTGCCGTGCGCCGGGTCTGCGAGACCCTGCTCGAAGCCCAGGGCCGTCTGGACGAACTGCGCGCCGCCGCCTTCGACAAGAGCTGAGGGACGCAGCCGATGCGGAGCCTGCTTGGATTGATCCTCGTACTGGGCCTGATGGCCGCCGGAACCGGCTGGCTGTTCTACAGCCTGGAGGCGCGTCTGGCAGCACAGAACCAGGACAGTGATGCGCCGCAATTGGTCATGGGCCGCTTCACCGCCACACTGATCAACGCCCAAGGGATACGCGAACAAACCCTCAGCGCGCCGAAGCTGACTCAGATGCCCGCCGATGGCGGCAGTTGGCTGGAGGCGCCGCGCCTGGCCATCTATTCGCCCGACCAGCAACTGCTGTGGCGGTTGAACGCTGACCGGGGATGGGTGTCCACCGACAGCAGCCGACTGCTGCTGACCGAGGATGTCGAAGCATTCCGGCTTCCGGTAGCCGGTGCCGCCGCCCTGACGCTGCGCACCCGCGATGTGACCGTGTACCCTGACGGTCAACGGGCCGAGACCGATGCCCCGGCCACGCTCACCACGCCCGGCGGCGAACTCACGGGCATCGGTGTGCGCGCCGACATGATCGCCGGCACCATCCGATTGCTCTCCACCGTGCGAGGTCGCTATGCGCCGCCATAACCTGCTGATCTGCGCCCTGCTGCTCGCCGGCACGGCCCACGGGCTGCCGGAGGACCGCAGCAAGCCCATCGAACTGGAGGCCGACAGCGCCGAGTACGACCAGACCTCCGGCCAATCGGTCTATCGCGGCAATGTGGTGGTCATCCAGGGCACCATGCGTATGACCGCCGACGAAGCGCGTGTGTACATGAGTGACGACGGCGAGTTTCAGCGCATGGAGGCCGACGGGGCACCGGCGACCTTCCGCTACCAACCCAGTGTCGATAAGCCGGAGATCAGCGGCGTGGGGCGGAAGATCGAATACCAGGCGGCGCAAGGCCTGGTGACCGTCACCGGCAATGCGCACTTCACCCAGGGCGGCGACGAGTTCACCGGCCAACTGGTGGTTTACGACGTCAACACCGAAACCGTACGTGCCGACGGACAGGGCGAACGGGTCCGCTTCACCATCCAGCCCAAACCCGGCGAGGGCAACCCGTGACCGAACTGGTAGCGCGGGAAATCGTCAAGCGATACAAGGGCCGACGGGTGGTGGATGCCGCCTCGCTGCGGGTCGGCGGCGGCGACGTCGTCGGCCTGCTCGGCCCCAACGGTGCCGGCAAGACCACCAGTTTCTACATGATGGTCGGCCTGGTGCCCTGTGACGAAGGCCGGGTGTATCTGGACAACAAGGACATCACCAACCTGCCCTTGCACGCCCGTGCGAAGCTGGGGCTGGGCTACCTGCCGCAGGAACCCTCGGTATTCCGCAAGATGACCGTGCTGGACAACGTCCTGGCAGTGCTCGAGACCCGCGCCGACATCAAGAAGATCGACCGACTCGACCATGCTCGCTCGTTGCTGCATGAGCTGCACGTCGGGCACCTGGAGAAGAGCATCGGGGTGAGCCTCTCGGGCGGCGAGCGTCGGCGTGTGGAGATCGCCCGCGCTCTGGCGATGAACCCCCGGTTCATTCTCCTGGACGAGCCGTTTGCCGGGGTGGACCCGCTGTCGGTGATGGATATCCAACGCATCGTGATACACCTGAGCCAGCGCGGTATCGGGGTGTTGATCACCGATCACAATGTCCGCGAGACCCTTGGAATCTGCGAACGCGCCTACATTCTCAGTGAAGGGCGAGTCATTGCCGAGGGCAGCCCGACGGACATCCTGGCCGATGCCGAGGTGCGGCGGGTTTACCTCGGCGAGGGCTTTCGACTATAACTGGATTGAGGCCGCATCCCCCGCCTGTGGCGGCCGGATCCACGCGGGGCTGGAACCCCGCCTCCACCGTGACCCCTAAATTTATATGAGACAGTCCCTGCAGCTCCGCCTGGGTCAGCAGTTGACCATGACCCCGCAACTGCGCCAGGCCATTCGGCTGTTGCAGTTGTCGACGCTGGATCTGCAAACCGAAATCCAGGAGGCCCTGGACTCCAACCTGATGCTCGAGCGTGAGGACGATCAGGTCGAGTTCAGCCCCGCCGACGGGGCCGATCCGCAGGCCATCACCGGTCCCGAAAGTACAGAAAAATCCGATGCCGCCAGCGAGGAGTCGTCGGTAGAGACCGATTACGACCCCCTCGATGGCCTGGCCTACGAAAGCATCGGCGGTCTTGCCCAGCCGGAGGACGACGATCGGGATCCCTTCGCCCGCCAGGCCGGCGATCACGGTTCGCTTCAGGAGTACCTGCGCTGGCAGGCCGACTTGACGCCGTTTACCGACACCGACCGCGTCATCGCGGCGGCCATCATCGACGGCATCGATGAATCCGGCTACCTGCGCCAGAGCGTCGAGGAGATCGCCCAGGCCGCTGCGCGGCAGTTGGACGAACCTCCCGAGGACGATGAAATCGAGGCGGTACTGCACCGCGTACAGCGCTTCGATCCACCGGGTGTGGCCGCCCGCACCCCCGGAGAGTGCCTGCTGCTGCAGCTCGATCAACTCCCGCCGGCGACGGCGTGCCGCGAGGCCGCGAGACGACTGGTCCGCGACCACCTGGAGCTTCTTGCGGCACGCGACTTCACCACCTTGATGCGCAAGCTGAAGCTCTCCCGCGAGGAGCTTCAGGCCGTGGTCGGCCTGATCCAGTCGCTCAACCCGCACCCGGGTACGGACTGGGCCTCGGAACCGGCTCAGTATGTCGTACCCGATGTTTTCGTCAGCCGCCAGCGCAACAACTGGAAGGTCACCCTCAACCCGGAGATCGCACCCCGCATCCGCATCAACTCCGGCTATGCGGGCATGGTGCGGCGCGCCGACTCCAGTGCGGACAACACGTATTTACGAAATCAGCTGCAAGAGGCACGCTGGTTCCTCAAGAGCCTGCACAACCGTAACGAGACGCTGCTACGCGTGGCCATGTGCATCGTCGAGCAGCAGCGGGCCTTCCTGGAACACGGTGACGAGCATATGAAGCCGATGGTGCTGAGGGACATTGCCGAGATGCTGGAGATGCACGAATCGACCATCTCACGCGTCACCACGCAGAAATACATGCACACACCGCGGGGGATCTATGAGTTCAAGTTCTTCTTCTCAAGCCACGTGGGGACCTCGGACGGTGGTGAAGCCTCGTCCGTGGCCATCCGGGCGATGATCAAGAAACTCATCGGGTCCGAGAATCCGCAAAAGCCGTTGAGTGATGCCAAGATCGCCGACATGCTGGACGAGTCGGGTATCAACGTGGCACGCCGAACCGTCGCGAAATACCGGGAGGCGATGAACATCCCCTCCTCGTCCGATCGCAAGCGACTGGCCTGAATCCCTCCAGTGGTGTTGCGGGTTGCCGTGGCACACCACTTGAATCACAACCACACGGCAAGGAGACGATCGCCATGCAATCCAATCTGACCGGTCATCATGTGGAGATCACCGACGCACTGCGCGGGTATGTCAGCGAGAAGATGGACCGTATCGAAAGACACTTCGAGAACGTCACCAGCGTCCATGTCATACTCAGCGTCGAGAAACTTCGACACAAGGCCGAAGCCACAGTGCACGTTGCTGGCAACGACATTTTCGCCGATGCGGTCGAGGAAGACATGTACGCCGCCATCGATGGTCTCGTGGACAAGATCGACCGGCAGATCAAGAAGCATAAGGAAAAACTCACCGACAAGCACCGCGAGGACAAACCGCGGACCTATACGGCCTGAAGGAACAGACCTTACTCCAACCGAAACCGGTATGAATATTCGCGACCTGATCACACCTGACCGCATCCTCTGCGATGAAGCGGTCAGCAGCAAAAAACGCGCTCTGGAGCGTCTGGGCGAACTGATCGCCAGCGCCGACGAGGGGCTTTCCGCCCGCACCGTTTTCGACAGTCTGATCGGGCGCGAGCGCCTGGGCAGTACCGGTCTTGGCCATGGGGTCGCGTTACCCCATGGCCGCCTGGGGGGCAGCACTGCGGCCGTCGGGGCGTTCATCCGCCTCAGTGGCGGCGTGGACTTCGATGCCATCGACCAGCAACCGGTCGACATGATATTCGCCCTGCTCGTCCCCGAGCACTTCACCGACGAGCACCTCAAGATCATCGCTTACCTGGCGGAGATGTTCAGCGACACGGCATTGTGCGATGCCTTGCGCCAGAGCAACGACGCCGAGGCCATCTTCCAGTTGATGATGGACTGGCAACCGGCGGCCATGGGTTGACGGCGGCTGCGCCGTGACCGCCCTCCATCCCCGATCTGACGTCCTGCATGCAACGGCGGTCGTCATCAACGGCAGCGGCGTTCTGCTGTGCGGGGAGCCGGGCATCGGCAAAAGCGCCCTGGCGCTGGAGTTGATCAGCCGCGGTCATGTGCTGATCGCCGACGATCTTGTCGAACTGGCCATCAGCGATGACATCAAGTTGCAAGCCGGCGGTGCTAGTCTGGGACAGGGATGGTTGCTGCTCAGGGGCCTGGGGCCGGTCCAAGTGACCGCTTTGTATGGCCCGCAGGCCTCAGTACGGCGACACGAGGTTCACCTGATCGTGAACCTGTTGCGTGATGCACCGGTTGCGCATCTGGGCGCCTGGCATAGTCAAGCGCTTGGCACCGTTGCCTTGCCCGCGCTGGATCTGGACGCCGATAACCCGCGCCTGGCCTTGTTCACGGAACTGGCCGTGGCCGTCATGGGTGACGGGGCGGATGCGCCGGCCCATCGCGAACTGTTCGAGGATCGATTGCACAAGGCTTTGGAACCACCGTCATGCGAGTGATCATCGTCAGCGGCTTGTCCGGTTCGGGCAAGAGTATCGCCCTGCAGACACTGGAGGATCTGCAGCACTACTGCGTGGACAACCTCCCCATGGCGTTGCTCAAACCTTTTGCCGAGGCACTGCTGGTACGTCAGCGCAACGGCCGGCATCCGATCACGGCCGTGGGCATCGATGCGCGCAATTTCACCGAGGAGTTGGCCGGCTTCCCGGAGCTGATACGCGAACTGCGCGACGCCGGTCTTCAGGTCGAAACGCTTTTCCTCCAGGCCTCCGACGAAACGCTGCTCAAGCGCTACAGCGAAACCCGGCGCAAACATCCCCTGAGCCTGGAGGGCGTATCCTTGCAGGAGGCCATCCAGGCCGAGCGCCGTCTGCTCGATCCGATCCAGGCCCAGGCCGACCTGATCATCGACACCAGCCATACCACAGTGCATGAGCTGCGCGACCTGGTGCGCTCGCGGCTGCACGACGCCCCACCCGGGGTCATGTCCATCCTGTTCGAATCCTTCGGGTTCAAGAACGGTGTGCCCGCCGATGCCGACTTCGTGTTCGACGTGCGGTGCCTGCCCAACCCGTACTGGGTACCGGAGTTGCGCGGCCTGACCGGCCAGGACCCGCCGGTTGCATCATTCCTGACCGAACAAGGGGAAGTCGGCCGCATGATCGATGCCATCGGCGGCTTTTTGCGAAGCTGGATTCCCGCCTTCGAAACCGGCAGTCGCAGCTACCTGACCATCGCCGTCGGTTGCACTGGCGGCCAACACCGCTCGGTATTCGTCGTGGATACCCTTGGGCGACAGTTCGGCGACAGCCGCCGCAATGTCCTGGTGCGGCATCGAGAGCTCGTGCGACGGGCGTGAGCGCTTCACCGTCCGCCGGGATCGCAGCAAGGTTTCATTGTGCGGTTTGCACATCAGCGCCTTTTTCGCTGCAGCCGGCAATGCCCCCCGTCGCCCTCAAGGCCCGCGGTGTCGTATCATGCCGAGAGACTGTCGGACCTTCAGATCGCCTTACTGCGGCCAACACGAGAGGACACCGGGGTGCTGAGACGCGAGATCACCATCGTCAACCGGCTGGGCCTGCATGCGCGCGCTGCGGCCAAACTGGTGACCCTGGCATCGCGCTTTGGCTCGGAGATCAAGATCCAGCGCGGCCAGCGCGTGGTCAACGGAAAGAGCATCATGGGCGTCATGATGCTGGCCGCATCCAAGGGCACCCAGATCGAATTGTGCGCCTTCGGCGACGATGCCGAAGAGGCGCTCGAGCGTCTCGCCGAGCTGATCAGCCAGCGCTTCGGTGAAGATGAATAATCAAGAGTCGGGTAGTCTGTCCTAAGACTGAAACGGACAGACTTGGGGACATTGACCCCCGCCGGCTTCAATAAAATACGACCACCACCACAAGCGGATCACATGCTGCTCGCGTTGCACGGCACCGCCGTATCCAAAGGCTACGCCATAGGCCCGGCCTTCATCCTGCATCGGGATCAACCCGAAGTTGTGGAATACGTGTTGCCCACGCCCTTGATCGAGGACGAGGTGCAACGTCTGCACGGCGCACTCGCCGGTGCGATGCGGGAGCTGGAATCCATCCGCGAGCGCATCGCCGAGGCCGGTCGGGTCGATCTGTTTTCGTTCATCGAGACCCACCTGCTCATGCTGGGGGACTCGACCTTGCGCGACGCCCCGGCGCAGCTGATCCGCGAGCGCAGCTGCAATGCCGAATGGGCGCTCAAGCTTCAGCGCGACCGCGTGGTCGCGGTGTTCGAGGCCATGGACGATCCCTACCTGCGCAGCCGCAAGGATGATGTGGATCACGTCGTCCGCCGGGTACTGCGTCTGCTGTTGGCGGAGGACGGTGCCACGCACCTGGAGGAAACAGGCCACCGCCTGGACGGCAAGATCATCGTCGCCGACGACCTCACGCCCGCCGACACCTTGCTCATGCAGCACCAGGGGGTGAGCGCGTTCATCACCGAACATGGCGGACCGCTGTCGCATACCGCCATCCTCGCGCGCAGCCTGGGCATTCCAGCGCTGGTCGGGGTACGCCACGCAAGACGTTATCTGCGCGATGACGAGACCTTGATCGTCGATGGCCATCACGGTGTCGTCATGAGCGGTGAGGACCCCTCCGCCCTCGCCTTCTTCCGTCAGCGTCAAAAAGATGACCTGCGCCAGCGCAAGGCGCTGACGCGGCTGCGCAAAACGCCGGCAGTGACGCTGGATGGGCATGCGGCCACGCTGGAGGCGAATATCGAGCTGCCCGAGGACACCGCCGCCGCGCGCCGCGAAGGTGCCGAGGGGGTCGGTTTGTACCGCACCGAGTTCCTGTTCATGAACCGGGACGACGTACCCGACGAAGAGGAACACCTCGCTGCCTACCTGCACGTGATCCGCGCCCTCGAAGGCAAGCCGATCACCATCCGCACCACCGACCTCGGTGCGGACAAGCAGGTCGACGGCGGCCGTCACGGCAGCCCCGTGGTCACCAACCCCGCCCTGGGTTTGCGCGCGGTCCGTCTCTGCCTGCGCGACCTGGACCTGTTTCGCCCACAGTTGCTGGCCATCCTGCGTGCATCGGCACACGGGCCGGTACGCATGATGATCCCCATGCTGTGCTCGGTGCAGGAGGTTCGCCAAGTCCTGCGCCTGACGCAGGAGGCGCGCGACGAACTGACCCGACGCGGTCAGGCGTTCGATCCGGCGATGCCGATCGGTGGCATGGTGGAAGTCCCCGCCGCTGCCATCTGCGCCCACTTGTTCGCCCGCGAGTTGGACTTCCTGTCGATCGGCACCAATGACCTTATCCAGTACACCCTGGCGATCGATCGCATCGACGATGAGGTCAATTACCTGTACGACCCGCTGCACCCTGCGGTGCTCAGCCTCATCCAGATGACGATCAAGGCCGGCGAGCGCGCGCGTATACCGGTGTCGATGTGTGGCGAGATGGCCGGCGACCGACGCTACACGCGCCTGCTGCTGGGTCTTGGGCTGACACGCTTCAGCATGCACCCCAGTGCATTGATCGAAGTGAAGCAGATGGTCAACTCCGCCGACCGGGCCGAGCTTCGGGGCATGGCCTCGCGGCTGCTCAAGATTCACGACGGCCAGCGTTTCAGCGAGCTGTTGGAGCAACTGGTCGATAGGTAGGAACCTGTCCAAAGGCCGTGGACCCCTGGGCTGAAGCCCGATACACTGCCGCGCGCCTGTCGGCGGTCCATATGCCGTCCCGGGCCCCCGTGAACCCGACCGACCTACCGGCGTCCGCGCCGGTAAGAACCCGCGCGAACGCAAACCATCGGATCGACTCTGCCCGGAGGAAGCATGTCAGATCGCGACCCGGCCGAACGCGTCAATGTCCTGCATCACCTGCGCCGGGCGCTCGAAGGTGGCACGCTGCACAACGTGCGCGTGATGCTCAAGGCGTTGCACCCGGCCGAGATCGCCAACCTCCTGGAGTCGCTGCCGCCGGCTGAGCGCGAAGTCGTTTGGGAGCTCACCGATCCGGACGACGATGGCGAGGTCCTGCTGCATGTCAACGACGAGGTGCGCGCCACCTTGCTGCGGGACATGGACCTCACCGAGCTTCAGGCGGCCACCGAGGACATGGACCTCGACGATCTGGCCGATCTGCTCCAGGATTTGCCCAAGGCCGTCGGTGGGGAACTGCTCAAGTCCATGGACTTGCAGAACCGCCAGCGCCTGGAGGCGGTGCTGTCGTTTCCCGAGGACAGTGCCGGCGGGCTGATGAACACCGACCCGGTAACGGTACGCGCCGACGTCACGCTCGATGTCGTGTTGCGTTACCTGCGCCTGCGCGGCGAAATCCCGGAGCAGACCGATGCATTGATCGTGGTCGATCGGGACAATCGATACCAGGGATTATTGTCATTGGCTGACCTGCTGGTCAGCCCGCCGGACAAGACCGTGCAGGACGTCATGAACCGCTCGGTCGACGGGATTCCGGCACTGGCCACCGCGGAAGAGGTGGCGCAGCTGTTCGAGCAGCGGGATTTCATCTCCGCGCCCGTGGTGGACGAGGGCGGGATCCTCCTAGGCCGCATCACCATCGACGACGTCGTCGATGTGATCCGCGATCAGGCTGAGCACAGCCTGCTGTCCATGGCCGGTCTCGACGACCAGCAGGATCTGTTCGCACCGGTGGCCACCCATGTGCGCCGACGCTCGCTCTGGCTGGGCATCAATCTGCTCACGGCATTCGGGTCGGCCTGGGTCATCAGCCTGTTCGAGAACACTTTGCAGCAGATTGTCGCCCTTGCCGCCCTGATGCCCATCGTGGCCAGCATGGGCGGTATTTCCGGCAACCAGACACTCGTGCTGATCATCCGCGCCGTTGCCCTGGGCCAGGTGGATGCCTCCAACGCCCGCACGTTGTTACGCAAGGAGCTGGGCGTCAGCCTGGTCAACGGGGCGCTGTTTGCGCTGGTCGTCTCCGTCGTGGCCTCAGTCTGGTTCGGCAGCGTCGGTATCGGCGGGGTCATCGCCGCCGCCTTGATCATCAACCTGCTTTGCGCAGGCCTCGCCGGGGTCACCATTCCCTTGCTGCTCAAACGCATGGGCGTGGACCCTGCGCTGGCTGGCGGGATGATGCTCACCACCTGCACCGACATCATGGGGTTTTTCGTCTTCCTGGGGTTGGCGACGGTGTTGTTGCTGTAGCTTTGCGTTTTAAGTTTTAAGTTTTAAGTTTTAAGTTTTAAGTTTTAAGTACCTCAGGGTACCGACGGCACACATGGCTGGAATCCAGAAAGAGCCAAACTTAAAACCTTAAACTTAAAACTTAAAACTCCCCAAAAAGAACGGGGCCCTTTTCAGAGCCCCGTATCAGGAAACGTCGTTGGTGTTGCGCCCACCGGCGCGGCGATTACGCACGCCAGAACGGCTTTTTGGCCTCGAGATGCACCGCCATGCGGTCCACACCGATATCGGAGAGCATACGCTCGTCCATGTTCATGAGCTGGCTGCGGGTCGTTGCGCGCTCGCGCCACACGGCAACAGTCGTCAGCGCGCGGCGGATAGTGCGCAGCGGGGCGGAGAAGCCGTTGACCGTCGAGCCTTTGGCGTCGGCACCACCGAGGACCCGGGAGGCCCCATCGAAGAAGCGAATCGTGTGCATGATTGTCATGACCCCTTATGGATAAAATTGTCACCATGAAGCAACGGAGACAAGTCTACCAAAGGATACAATTTATGCAATATCTTCGAGACGATTTGTATTGTCCCCTTAGCGACATCCTTATGCGGGAATGCACGCCAAGTAGTTGCGCACCGTCGGTGCAAGGCCGTCGAACAATGCATCGGCGATGAGTGCATGCCCGATCGACACCTCTGCCACGCCCGGAACCGAAACCAGAAATGTGCGTAAATTCAGTTGGTTGAGATCATGCCCGGCGTTGATGCCCAACCCCAGGGCCAGGGCTCTGCGGGCCGCGGCCTGGTACATGGGCAGTGCGCGTTCGGGTGTGCCCGCTGCGAACGCCACCGCATAGGGTTCGGTATACAACTCGATGCGATCGGCGCCGACATCGGCTGCCGCTTCGACCTGGCCCTCGTCCGGATCGAGGAATAGGCTCACTCGCACACCTAAAGACTTGAGTTCACTGATGATTTCACGTAGACGGGAGGCATTGGCCGGCACATCCCAACCGTGGTCGGAGGTCGACTGGTCGGGGTCGTCGGGCACGAGCGTACATTGCGCCGGCCGCACCTGTCGCACCAGCGCCATGAAGTCGGGGAACGGGTTGCCTTCGATGTTGAACTCCACCGCCAACCGCGGGGCGAGGTCCAACACGTCCTGGCGCCGGATATGGCGCTCGTCTGGCCGCGGGTGGACGGTGATGCCCGCGGCGCCGGCGTCGATGCAGACCTGCGCGGCCCGCAACACACTAGGGATATCCAGCGTCCTGGCGTTTCGCAGCAAGGCCACTTTGTTCAGATTCACACTCAACGCCGTCATTGCTTACTCCCTTGCGAACCCAACTTGCATCGACACATTGTACTCACGATTGTCTACACTATAATGGTAATCTTGTTGTAGCAAACACGATGACAAGACCGACCCGGCGTGTTCCATCAGCGACGCGGCAGGGGCGGCACACAGGGTATTCACGCGCCCACCATAAGACACGCGCATCACCGAACCGATTGAGGAGAGTGTGGCTTCATGATGACCACTTGGCATCCGTCCATCGATGACATTCCAGGTCCACGTTATATCGCCATTGCAGATGCCATCGGGCGGGACCTCGCCGAAGGCCGTCTGAGTTCAGGTACTCGTCTTCCCACCCACCGCGAACTGGCCGGCCGGCTGGGTGTCACCGTCGGCACCGTCAGCCGCGCGTACGCCGAAGCTGAGCGCCGCGGTCTGACCTATGGCGAGGTGGGGCGCGGCACGTTCGTACAGGATCAAGCCAATGGCGCACTGGCCGCCATCGCCCCCACCCAACCGCCGGGCACCATCGATCTGTCGATCATCCGCCCCAACGAACACTTCTACAGTGCCCTGTTGGCCGACACCTTGCGCAGCATCGCCGGCCGCAGGGACCTGGGCCAGCTCATGGCCTACTCGCCCGATGGCGGGCTGCCCCAGCACCGTGCAGCCGGTGCCCAGTGGATCACCCGCTGCGGCCTGGAGGCCGACCCTGAGCATGTCGTCGTCACCGCCGGCTGCCAGCACGGGCTGGCGGTCAGCATTGCGGCGCTCAGCGAGCCGGGGGACCTGATTCTCACCGAGTCGGTCAGCTACGCCGGCATCACCGCCATTGCCAGTCAGTTGCATCGGCGCAGAGTGCAGGGCGTGGAGATGGACGAGCACGGCATCCGCCCCGACGCCCTGGAAGCGGCATGCCGCCAGACCCAGGCCCGCATCCTCGTCTGCGGCGCCACCTTGCATAACCCCACCACGATCATCATGCCCGAGGAGCGGCGCAAGCAGATCGTCGAGGTCGCGCGCCGCCATGATCTGCGCCTGATCGACGACGACATCTTCGGCTTTCTGGTGCCCGACGGGCCACCGCCCATGGCCGCCCTGGCACCGGAGCGCACCTGTCATGTGACCAGCCTGTCCAAGTGCGCCATCCCCGGGTTGCGGGTGGGTTATGTCGTGGCACCCGAGCGCTGGGTACCGGGCATTGCGGCCAGCGTGCGCACATCGGTATGGATGCCCTCGCCGCTGAACGCCGAGATCGCCAGTCAGTGGATCGGCGACGGCAGCCTCAATACCATCAGCGAACAGCAACGTAACGAAGCCCGCGACCGTCAACGCATCGCCTGCCGTATTCTCGGCCAGTGGCGCTATTGGACCGAGCCGACCGCGTTCCATCTGTGGCTGCACCTACCGGAACCCTGGCGGGCCGAGCTGTTTGCCCAGGAGGCGCTCAACCGTGGCGTCGCCGTGGTACCGGGTGATCTGTTCTCCGTCGGGCGCGGGGAGCCGCCGCATGCGGTGCGCTTGTGCCTGACTACGCCGCGCACGCGGGAAGAGCTGGAAAAAGGCCTGACCATCCTGTCGGATCTGCTGGGCACCGCCCGCACCCCCCGTCCGGCCGTCATCTGACGCGCACGGCGGTTTGCACCGCGGTCACACCCTGATCGCCGCCGGTGGACGGCGGCGTAGCGCGCGCAATGTCAATACCGCGTGCAGCACCAGAACGCCTAGGATCAACCCGCCCCCGAGCACCGTAAGCCGGGGCGGCAATTCGCCCATGACCCACCATACCCACACCGGCGCCAAGGCCGCCTCCACCAACAAGAACAGACTGACCTCCGGCGAGCTCAGATAGCGGGTGCCCTCCGCCATCCCCACGTAGGCGATGGGGATGACCACCATGCCCAGAAGCGCCAATGCGAGATAACCCTGCGGCGACAAGCTCAAGGGATCGGCGAGTGGCAGTGCCAGCAATGCCGTCACGGCACCGCCGAGAAACACCAACGGAAAGCGCGGCAGGCCCGGATGCCGACGCATGACGCTGAAGTTAGAGCCCAGTGAGAACGCCGCGCCCAGGGCGAACACATCGCCCACCCAGCCACCGGTGCTCATCGAACCGGCGAAGACCACCGCCACCCCGCAAAACGCCACGGCGATAGCCAACCAGGTTCGAGCCGCCACGGCCTCGCGCAGCCACACCCGGGTGAGCAAGGCGGCGAACAAGGGGGCCGAACTGGCCAGCACCACAGTGTTGGCCACCGCGGTGTGCGCCAGCGACGAGACGAAGCAGAAACCGGACAAGCCGTACAGCCCGCCGCACACCCAGGCGGCCGGCTGACGCCGGAACACCCTGAAGCCCGACGGACCATGACGCCATAGCACCACGAACAGCATCATGACCATCATCAAGCTGCCGCGCCAAAACGCCGCGTTCCAGCCACTGGTATCGGCAATGCGCACCAGCAAGGCCTCGAAACTCAGGACGAAAACCCCGGCCGCGGTGATACCGCTGCCCAGCAGATGGCTTTGCGTTGCAGTCAGAGAGCGAACGACAGTCGCAGGCATGGCGGACTCGGGTGGCGGTTGTGGCGGCGGCGGTCAAGACGATGGCGGGAACCGTCATGCCGCATCGGACGAGGAGCCTACTATCAGTTGGCCGCCAATTCGAACCCGAGGTCGACCCGACATGCAAGCACTGCCCGATACGCTGCGAATCCGCAATGGTGAACCGGTCCGCCACACCTTCTCAGATGCCGAGTACGACCGGCGCATCCACGCTCTGCGAACGGTCATGGATGCACAAGGCATCGATGCGGCGATCTTCACCTCCATTCACAACATCAACTATTACAGTGACTTTCTCTATTGCAGCTTCGGCCGCAGTTATGCCCTGGTGGTCACCGCCGAGCGCATCGTCACAGTCAGCGCCAATATTGACGGCGGCCAACCCTGGCGCCGCACCGTCGGCACGGACAACCTGGTCTACACCGATTGGCGGCGGGACAATTACTTTCGCGCCCTCACCGAAATCCTGCCGCGCGCCGGCCGGGTCGGTATCGAGTTCGACCACGCCACGGTGGCCATGCGCAGCAGGATCGCCCAGTGGTACCCGGATGCCGAACTGGTCGATCTCGCACCATCGGTCATGCAACTGCGCATGATCAAATCGGCCGAGGAGCACGCCATCATCCGCGCGGGCGCCGGCATCGCCGACGCCGGTGGCGAGGCCTGTGTGGCCGCGCTGGCGGATGGAGTTCCAGAGTACGAGGTGGCACTGGCGGGCACCCAGGCCATGGTGCGGGAGATCGCACGCCGCTTTCCACATGGCGAGTTGATGGACACCTGGGTGTGGTTTCAGTCAGGTCTCAACACCGACGGCGCGCACAACCCGGTGACCAGCCGCCCCATCCGCCGCGGCGACATACTCAGCCTCAATTGCTTCCCCATGATCGCGGGCTACTACACTGCGCTGGAGCGTACGTTGTTCCTCGGGCACTGCGACGAGGCCCATCTCAAGCACTGGGAGGCCAACGTGCGGGTGCACGAGGCCGGCCTGGCGTTGATCCGCCCCGGCGCCCGTTGCTGCGACATCGCCCGCGAGTTGAACGGCATCTTCGAGGAACTGGGCCTGCTGCAATACCGCACGTTCGGCTACGGCCACTCCTTCGGCGTACTCAGCCATTACTACGGGCGCGAGGCCGGGCTGGAGCTGCGCGAGGACATCGACACCGTCCTGGCGCCGGGCATGGTGGTGTCGATGGAACCGATGATCATGATCCCCGACGGCCAGCCGGGCGCCGGCGGATACCGTGAGCACGACATCCTCATCGTCACCGACGAGGGCGCCGATAACATCACCGGCTTCCCCTACGGGCCGGCCCACAATGTGATTCAGCGCTGACGGTCGTGCGCCGGCGCCAGGCCGAACACCTGCTTGTAGCGGCGCGAGAAATGGGCCACGGACGCAAAGCCCGTGGCCAGGGCGACCTGCGACACCGGCTCGGCCGTCGTCCGCAGGCGCTTGCGTGCCGCTTCCAGTCGCAACCGTTGATAGTAGGCGGTCGGCGTACTGGCCAGACTGTCGCGGAACAGCCGCTCCAGCTGCCGCGCGGACAGATCCAGCAACGCGCACAGCTCGGCCATGGACAGCGGTTCTTCGACATTCGCCTCCATCAGGGCCACCGCGCCGGAGAGCCGCGGTTTCCCCGGCCCGATACGCTGGCGCAGGGGGATTCGCTGACGATCGCCCGCGACGCGGACGCGCTCGCACACCAGCAATTCCGAGGTGGCAGCGACCAGGGCGCGGTCGCCGCTGTCGCGCCCGATCCAATCGAGCATCATATCCATGGCCGCAGTGCCGCCGGAGGCAGTCAGCCGGTCGCGGTCGACCTCGAACAGATGATCGGACACGATCAGCGTCGGGTACGCCTCACGCAGCGCGGCCATGTCCTCCCAGTGCACGGTACAGCGGTAGCCATCGAGCAGGCCGGCACGGGCGAGCAGGACGCTCCCGGTACACACCCCCGCCAGCGGCACGCCGGTTTTTGCCCGCTGGCGCAGCCAACGGGCAAGGGCCGGATCGTTCGCCGGCGGCAGCGGGTTCGGTCCGATCACTACTGTCAACGCTGCGGCAGGTGCAGCGGCGGCCGGGCCGTCCATCAGCACGGTGGTACCGTTGCTGGCGGTAACCGGCTCACCGGACATGGACACCTTGTGCGTGCGGTACATCGCCGCACACGCCGCCAGGTTCGCCAGGCGCAGCGGCTCGGACGCCGCCGCGAAGGCGATCAGGCTGAACCCCGGCACCAGGAGGAAAACGACCGTACGGGTGGATGAGTGCTCGATGGCATCGTTCCTGTCGGCTTACGACGGTGCGACCGGCCCGTCCTGGGCGTGGGCCGTACCCATGGCCTTGGCGATATAGCGCGCCCGCAAGTCCTGCACGATGGGGCCGGGGCGGCCACTGCCGACGGCCACGCCGTCGATACGAACCACGGGCAGGACCATCCCCATCGCCGAGGTGGCGAACGCCTCCTGCGCCGATTGCGCCTCTTCGATGCCAAAGGGGCGCTCCTGCACCGTCAGGCCCCACGCCATCGCCAGTTCCATCACGCTGCGGCGGGTGATGCCGTGGAGGATGTCGTTGCCGAGCTGGCGGGTCACCAGAACGCCATCGCCGGTGACGATCCAGGCATTGTTGGATGTGCCTTCGGTGACCAATCCATCATGGACGAACCACGCATCGTCGGCACCGCTGGCCACCGCGTGCGACTTGGCCAGGCTCGATGCCAGCAAAGCGACGCTTTTGATATCGCAGCGCGCCCAGCGGATATCGGCCGTACTGACGACCGACAATCCGCGAAGGGCCTTGGGGTTGTCGATCAGGCGGTGCGCTTGCGTGTACGCCACGACAGTGGGTTCCAGGTCCGCCGGTATGACGAAGTCCCGCTCGCAGGCCCCACGCGAGACCTGCAGATAGACCCCGCCCTCGATCAGACGATTGCGATCGATAAGCGCCCGATGCATGCGCAGCAAGGCCGCATCGTCCATCGGCAGCACGATACCCAACTCCCGCAGGGAACGCCGAAGCCGGCCCATGTGCGCCGGAAAATCCACCAGCCGTCCTTCAAGAACCGCGGTGACCTCATAGACGGCATCCGCAAAAACAAAGCCACGGTCGAAGACCGAAACGGTCGCATCCGCCTCAGCGACGAAGCGGCCGTTCACATAGCAGGTGCGTGGATCAGTCATGCATCGAAGAGTACCTGGACAGCATGGACACCTGTCAATTGTGACTTTCTGTTGCGCTGCCATCCGGCTCCGTACGGTTGTGTATTTTTCCATTAACCTAATGTAAATACGTCACACCTGAGCGGACGTCCCGATGCACCGTCACGTCAAACTCGTCATCACGGGATCGCCCGGAGCCGGCAAGACCACGGCCATCGCTCAGATCAGCGAATACCCCCCGATCACGACTGAAGCGCCAACGACCGACGAGCTCGCTGCCGTCAAGGCGACGACGACCGTCGCCATGGACATGGGCGAGTTCACCCTCCAGGACGGCACGATCATCCGCGTCTACGGCACGCCAGGGCAGCGTCGCTTCGCGTTCATGTGGCATATGCTGGCCGAGGATGCACTGGGCGTCATCATCCTGATCAATGCTCGTGGAAACGACACCCTGGGCGAAATGTCGGATTACCTCGACCATTTCGGTGGGCATATTGGCCGGGGCGCAGCAGTAATCGGTGTTACCGGAACGGATGAGCGTCCGGAGTTCTCGCTGGCCCCGATGTATGACTTGTTGGCCGTCAGAAAGCTTATCCTGCCGATATTCACCGTGGACGTTCGTGAAATCGAGGACGTTAAACTCCTCATAGAGACCCTGCTCAGTTGCATCGAGCTGGCGCAAGAATGAACCCAGACAGAGCTCCATCGACTTATGTTGACATTTCCGGCAGACCAGATCGAGCGCGCAAGATCACGACTCGCGCAAGCGGCAAACGCTGTTCCGGGGATGAATGCCTTAGTCATCGCGACCATTGATGGAAACTTGATAGTCGACTACTCGATTCCGCGCGATGCCGACAACCCGGCGTTCAAAGTGCGCAAAATCTCCACCATGAGCAGCGCACTTGTGGCACTGGGCGACAGCATCGCCAAAGAGGCTGAACAGGCGTCGTGCAATTTTGCGATCCTGGAAAATGAAGGAGGGCGGATGATTGTCATGCGAATCAGCAAGTACATCGCATTGGCAACGATCGCAGACGGCAGCAGCAGCCTAGGCCTTGTCTTGTCATCGACCCAATCCGTCGCAAAGGATCTGAAAGTCATCCTGGAGTGTGGATAGCGCATCGATCTTCACCATACGGCACCCCATGTCATGCCGCCACCGGTAAAGCACCCATGCCGCTTACAAGCGTCTACAATACCTTGTCTGTAAAGCATATTACTCCCAAGGACAGGAAGCTGATCGAACTGTTTCTGCGTGTCATGACGGAGGGCAGACAGTGGCGCCTGTCGGATGCAGATCCCGATGTGATCCTGGTCGACGTGGACAACGATCCAGGCGCCGCACTCCAGGCCGAGCAACAGTCTCACAGATGTACAGCGGTCATTGTGGTAAGCGGTAATAGTGAGGTATTGGGTCGAGCATCGCTTGCACTGACAAAGCCCTTGCGCGCCGACAAACTGGAGGCGCTCCTGCGCAAACTGCGAACGCGCTCTCGTAAGCCCTCGCCAGCGGGTCAGAGCGCATTCGCATCACTGCTCGACCCTGATATCGATCGGCTTGAATTGGGCCCAACGCCCAACATAACGCTTGACTGGACTTTAGACACCATTACCGGTGCGGATAACGAAGACCTCATCAAGGCCATCGAGAGCAACGAGCTTGCCGGGCTCACTCAGGTAGACGGCGCCACTGGCCCACAAGGCTTGAGCAGGCCATTACGCCAATGCTTATGGCAAATAGCACCCGAAATGTATCTCAGACATGGCCTTCCACATCGCTACCGAGAGTCGCGATTCGGAATGACCCAGTGGCCCAACCTCGGCGCGCTGGGCGGACGAGACAGCGGTATGATCCGTGTCATTTCTGCCTTGCAGCGACGACACCTGGACATTGAACAACTGATATCGGTCGCATCGATGCCCAAGCAAGCAGTCGAGTCCTGCATCGCAACATTGCTCGCCACGCGGTCGCTTTACCTCGTCGCCCCCTCTAGC
>CBFGWV010000066.1:0-18495 GCA_965652545.1 uncultured Candidatus Competibacteraceae bacterium
GCAGCATGGATGCTGCCGTCGAGCTCACACGGACGTGTTCACAGCGCGTCGGACAATACTCGACCGGGTCTCAACGGGCGGGCTATGAGCAGGAACCCCTGCCGAGGCGCCAAGCCAAGCCATGCCGGCCCGGCATCACCACCAAGCCCACTAAGACTGCCAAAACCAGCGCCTGCCCTCTGCCCTTGCCTGTTCGCGCGTCAGCCCGATGTCCTCGAGCAAATCATCGCTCAGCCCGTGCAGCGCCCGCCGCGTGCGCCACCGGCGCCAGTATCGGTTCCACCGGCTCTCGGTGGTGTTCTCAGACGCATCGCGGGCCACGATTCGCAGACGCTGCCCCCGACCAAGCTCCAGTTGGTGAAGTGCTGCTTGTACATCGACGAACCTGGACATCGGACCCTCGTGCGTTTTTGATCTGGCGAGGTGTCCATCATCCGCGTTTACTGAAAAGCATTACAGATTCAGAAAACGCGAACTAAAATCATACAGAAGCCGCAAAAATCACCCCTGTATGGCCAAATCAATGCCCATCTGTACTGGTACACAGCAAGTTCACCGCAACAGGATGCCATTGTCATGACGCGCTACACGAGTCTGGCCGACACCCTGGGCACCCGGATCGAAGGCGGGTTCTACCGCCCTGGGGACCGCCTGCCTTCTGTGCGTGCACTGAGCGCCGAGCACGGTGTGAGTATCAGCACAGTGCAGCAGGCCTACCATGTGCTGGAGAGCAAAGGCCTGGCCGAGCCGCGGCCAAAGTCCGGCTACTTCGTGCCCCGCCGTCGCCGGCTGCCCGATCTGCCGGCCGTAGCGCGCGTCGCCCAGCGGCCGGTGGAGATCTCCGATTGGGACCACATCCTGGAGCTTCAGCGCCATGCCCCCGGCGAAGGCGTCATCCAGCTCGGCCGCGGTATGCCGGAGGTCGACTGCCCCAGCCTGCGGCCGCTGATGCGCGCCTTGGGCCAGGTCAACCGGCGGCGCGACCTGCGCGGCCTGTACTACGACAGCGTCTATGGCTCGCAGGCGCTGCGCGAGCAGGTCGCCCGCCTGATGCTCAACGCCGGCTGCCAGCTCACCGCGGACGACGTCATCGTCACCGCGGGCTGCCACGAGGCCTTGTCCACCGCCCTGCGCGTGATCTGCGAGCCGGGGGATATCGTGGCAGTGGACTCGCCGAGCTTTCACGGGGTGATGCAGTCCCTCAAGGGCTTCGGCATGAAAGCCATCGAGATCCCCACCGACCCGGTCACCGGCATCAGCCTCCAGGCGCTGGAGCTGGCCCTGGAGCAATGGCCGATCAAGGCCATCCAGTTGACCCCGACCTGCAACAACCCCCTCGGTTACATCATGCCGGATGCCGCCAAGCGTGCTTTGCTGACGCTGGCCCAGCGCTTCGATCTGCCGATCATCGAAGACGACATCTTCGGCGAGCTGGCCTACGCCTATCCGCGTCCGCGGTCGATCAAGTCGTTCGACGAGGACGGGCGGGTGGTGTTGTGCAGCTCATTCTCCAAAGTGCTCGCCCCCGGTCTGAGGATCGGCTGGATAGCGCCGGGGCGCTATCAGGATCGCGTGCTGCACATGAAGTATATCGGCAGCGGCGCTACCGCCACCCAGTCGCAGCTTGCCATCGCCGACTTTCTCCAGGGCGGTTACCTCGAGCCGCATCTGCGCCGCATGCGGGCCCAGTACCAGTCCAACCGGGACATCATGATCGACTGGGTCGGTCGGTACTTCCCGCCCGGCACGCGGATGAGCCGGCCTCAGGGCGGCTTCATGCTGTGGGTGGAACTGGATGAGGGCTTCGATGCATTGCGCATGAGCAGGATGCTGCCCTTGCAGGGGGTTCAGATCGCCCCCGGGAGTATCTTCTCGGCCTCGGGCAAGTTCCGTAACTGCTTGCGTATCAACTATGCCGCCAAGCTTACCGGCACGATCGAGCAGGCCGTGCGCCAGGTCGGCGAGACCGCCGGCACCATGCTTGCGGAAGCCCGTCGAAACGGCTTTTCAGTATGATCGCGTGAGATGCTGCATAATTGGCTTGTACCGGGCAATCGCGGCAAAATCGTTATGTTTCAAATAGTTAATGCTGGTGAATGGGCGCCTGTCGATGTGAACAGTCGGCCATGCGTTTGTTCGGTCAGTGGCCGCGCAGCGGTAAACTAGTCATGGCGCAACCCATGTCCACGGCGACCAATCGGGCGCGCTTCGACCATCGGCAACTGTTCGAAGCAAATCCGCAGCCGATGTGGATCTACGACCAGGAAACCCTGCGTTTCCTGGCGGTCAACGACGCCACCGTCGCCCGCTACGGTTACAGCAGGGACGAGTTTCTGACGATGAGCATCCTCGATATCCGTGCACCGGATGCGGGGCAGGAGCTTGTGAACTACCTGGCCACGCACACCCAAGGGTACGATCAGGCGGGGGTGTGGTACCACCGATTGAAGGATGGGCGAGTCATCCCGGTCGAGATCACCGCCCACTCCATCGACTACAACGGACGGGCCGCGCGAATCGTGCTCGGGCAGGACATCTCGGCAAGACAGGAGGCCGAAACCCGTCAGCGGCGCATGGCCGAGCGCATGTCGCATATGCTCAACGCCAGCCCCACGATCATCTACGTCCTTCGGTTTGTCGACGGCGTGCCGACGACGGTGTCCGTCAGTGAGAATGCCGAACGCATGCTCGGCTACGCCATGGCCGAGGTGATGGCCGCCGGCTGGTGGGCCAGTCATGTGCACCCGGACGATCGACCGCATGCGATGCAGGCACTGGCCACCCTGGCCAGTGTCGATGCGTTGGAACACGACTATCGATTCGTTCGCAAGGACGGCAAGGTCATCTGGATTCGCGACCAGCTGCGCCTGTTGCGCGATGCCGCCGGCAAGCCGTTCGAGGTGGCCGGTGCCTGGACGGACATTACCGAGCGCAAGCAGGCGGAACTGGACCTTGCACGCCTCAACCGTGCCTTGCGCATGCTCAGTGCCAGTAGCGAGGCGCTGACCCGCACCGACAACGAAACCCAACTGTTGCGCGCCGTCTGCCGGCTTGCCGTGGACGTCGGCGGATACCGCATGGCCTGGGTCGGTTATGCGCGGGAGGACGAGGCCAGCAGCATCGCGCCGATGGCCTACGCGGGGGAGGAGGACGGGTACCTCTCTGAAATCGAGCTCAGCTGGGCAGAGGATGGGCCGACGCCACCGGGGCCGGCGGCGCGCTGCATCCAGACCGGGGCGCCGGTGGTGTGCGAGGACATTGCGCATGAGCCGATGTTCTTCTGGCGCGATGCCGCCTCGCAACGCGGTTACTGCGGCATCGTCTGCCTGCCGCTGCGCAACGAGCGCCGGGTGTTCGGCCTGCTGGCCCTGTATTCCGGCGAGATCCGCCCGATACCCGCCGATGAGATCAAACTGCTCACAGACCTGGCCGACAATCTGGCCTTCGGTATCGGCAACCTGCGCGCGCAACATGCACGCCAGCGTATGCAGGCGGCCATGCTCAAGGTGGCCGCCGGCGTCTCCGCCGGCACCGGCACGGCCTTCTTCCAGCAGCTCGCACGCAGCATGGCGGAGGCCGTCGGTGCGCAGGCCGGTGTGGTGGCACGGCTGCTGCCTCCCGATATGCGCACGGCGCGTACCGTGGCCGCAGTGGTCGGCGGGCGGGTCATCGACGAGGTGGAATACCACCTGGAGGACGCGGCCTGGACGACGTTTGCGCAGGCTGACGATCGGGTCGTGTCGGTGCAGCTGAGTTCGCCGCTGCCGTGGTCGTCGGGCATGGCGTCCGGTCGCCAGACCGTGTTGGGCATGGCCTTGAACAGCGCATCGGGACATGCCATCGGCCAGTTGTTCGTGGTGTTCGAGGGGCCGCACAAACCGCCGGGCCTGATCGCGCCCACGTTGCAGATCTTCGCCGCGCGCGCCGCCGCAGAGCTTGAGCGCCAGAATGCGGATGCCAGCATCCGCGAGCAGGCATCGTTGTTGGACAAGGCACACGATGCCATTCTCGTGCGCGGCATCGATCAGCGCGTGCGGTTCTGGAACAAGGGCGCCGAGCGCTTGTACGGCTGGTCGCGCGACGAGGCGATCGGCCAGACCATCGATGCGCTCATCTACGCGGATCTCGACGATCTCCACAGAGCCACGGCACATGTGCTGGAGAGCGGCGAATGGAACGGTCAGATCCGCCAGCGGCGAAAGGACGGCCGCGCCCTGATGGTGGAGGGTAACTGGACGCTGGTGCGCGACGAACACGGACAGCCGACGTCGATTCTCTGCATCAACACCGATATCACCAAGCGCCAGCAACTGGAGGAGCAACTGAACCAGTCGCAGCGGTTGGAGGCGGTCGGCCAACTGACCGGAGGCGTGGCGCACGACTTCAACAACCTGCTGACGGTGATCCTGGGCAATTCGGAGTTGCTGACCGAAGAGCTGGCGCACGATGAAGATCTGCGCACGATGGCGGAGATGATCGTCTCGGCCGCTCAGCAGGGCGCCCAGCTCACGCACCGTCTGCTGGCCTTTGCCCGCCGCCAGGCGCTGGAGCCGAAGGTGGTGAAGGTCAATGACCTTGTCAGCGGTATGGACGGCATGTTGCGGCGGACGCTGAGCGAGGCCATCGAGATCCGTTTCGTGCAGGCCGAGAGTCTGTGGGATGCCATGGTCGACCCCTCGCAACTGGAAGGGGCGTTGCTGAACCTGTGCATCAACGCCAGGGATGCGATGCCCGGCGGCGGCCGGCTGACCATCGAGACGGCGAACGCCACGTTGGATCAAGACTATATCGGTGAGCACGCTGATGTTGCCGCGGGGCAATATGTGTTGGTGGCGGTGTCCGATACCGGCACCGGCATTGCACCGGATCACCTCGGGCGTGTGTTCGAGCCGTTTTTCACCACCAAGGATGCCGGGAAGGGCACCGGGCTGGGCCTTAGCATGGTCTTCGGCTTCGTCAAGCAGTCACGGGGCCATATTCGCATCTACTCCGAGCTCGGCTTCGGCACCACCGTCCGCATGTACCTGCCACGGACGACCGCCCAGGCCGGGGAGATTGCCGAGCTGCGCGGCGTGCTGACGGATTTCAAAGGCTCGGAGACCATTCTCCTGGTCGAGGACAACCCGCTGGTTCGCCGTTATGCGGAGGCGCAGCTGATCGAACTCGGCTACCACGTGGTGTCTGTCGGCGACGGACCCCAGGCGCTGGAGCGCCTGGGGCAGATGGGGCAGGTCGACCTGCTGTTCACCGATGTGGTCATGCCCGGGGGGATGAACGGGCGCGAACTGGCCGATACGGCGCGTGCACTACGGCCGGGGCTCAAGGTCTTGTTCACCTCGGGGTACACCGAAAACGCCATCGTCCATCACGGCCGCCTGGACGAGGGGGCGCAACTGCTGAACAAGCCCTACCAGCGCATCGAGCTTGCGCGCAAGGTGCGTATGGTGTTGTCGGCGTCCTGACCCGATCAATACCCCCGCCGGATGTCCACGGCCGGCGGAATGGTGCCGTGGCTGCGAAAGGCCCCGATGTTGCGAGCCACGATGGCCGAGGCTGTCTCCAGGTCGGTGGGGGCCGAGACGTGCGGCAAAACCGTGATATGGGGGTGGTCCCATAGCGGGCTTTGCGGTGGCAAGGGCTCCTCATCGAAGACATCGAGCACCGCATGTTCGATATGCCGGTTCTCCAACGCCTGAAGCAATGCGTGCATGTCCACCACCGGTCCTCGGCCGAAGTTGATCAATGCAGCGCCGCTAGGCAGGTGGGCCAGAAGCGTTCCGTCCACCAGTCCACGGGTTTGCGCGGTCAAGGGCAGAAGACAGACGAGGATGTCGGTTTCTGCCGCCAGCGCCTCCAGGCCGTGCTGGCCCCAGTAGGTGGCTACGTTGGGCAGCGATTTGGGTGTCCGGCTCCAGCCGCAGACCTTGAAACCCGCCTGAACCAGGTTTGCGGCGGCGACCTCGCCCAGCGCGCCCAGGCCGAGCAGGCCGACCGTACGCTGCTCCGGCCGGCGATACGGCAGCGCGCGCCAATGGTGGCGGCGTTGCTGTGCGGCATACGCGGGCATGTCACGGTGCAGGTAGAGCGTCCAGGCCAATACCGCCTCCGCCATGGTGCGTGCCAGCTGCGGGTCCACCAGCCGGACGATCGCCAGATCCCGCTCGCCCAGGTCCGCCACCAGGCGCTCGACCCCGGCCCACAGGCTGTGCACCCAGCCCAAGGCCGGCAACCGGTCCAGTTCGCGCGGGTCGGGGTTGGCGACGATGGCCACATCGACCGCATGGCGCTCATCGTCGGTCACCTGCTCGAGCGGGATGATCCGCTCACCGGGCATGGCGGTGGCAAGGGCCCGCAGCCAATCGTCGCGCTCGGCGGCAGCCATCTGCGATATGAGGGGAATCGGTGGGTTCATATGCGTATCCCGTAACGATCGTTGGCGACGCACTATACTTTGCCGGTGCTGCTCGCGGTGGGAGGTTGGCGCATGCGACGTCGAACGCTGTTCAAGGCCTGTGCTCTCGCGGCTGGTGCCTGGTCACTGGGCGGCGCATCTGCGGTTGCCGAGCTGCGTTTCCAAGACTACCCCAAAGTGCGCCTGCTGGAGCGCGACGGTGCGCCGCTGCGCGCCGCGGCCATCGAGGCGGGGCGCAATTATGTGTTCGCCTACCCTTATCTTGGAACGCCGTGCTTCCTGTTGCGCCTGGACAAGCCGGTGGCGGCCGTGACTCTGGCCGACCGCGAGGGTCGCGATTACCACTGGCGAGGCGGGGTGGGCGCGGAGGGGCGAATCGTGGCGTACTCGGCCATTTGCGCCCATCGCATGTCACATCCGGCGCGGAGTATCAGCTTCATCAGTTACCGGCCGGACATCCGCAGCCGGGCCTCGGATGCCGGTGTGATCGCCTGCTGCAGCGAGGGCAGTCTGTACGACCCGGCCCGCGGGGCGCGGGTGATCCAGGGGCCGGCCGATCAGCCGCTGGCCGCCATCGCCCTGGTGCACGATGCACGCGACGATGGCCTCTACGCCGACGGTATTCTGGGCGGGGAGATGTTTCACCGTTACTTCGCCGCGTTCGGCGAGCGCCTGAAGCTGGACTTCGGCGATCGTGACCCCGCTGACCTGGTGGCCGACGGGTCCGTGGTGGTGCCGCTGGAGCAGTTCTCGGAGAAGGTCGTTCACTGTGGCGGCGGCACGGTTTGAGCGGCCTGCCTGATCGTCGCGTTCCGTAGCAATGTCGCCAGGTCGTCGAACCCGAGCCGCTCGGCCATGTCTGCCGCCGTGATCCCTGCCGGATCAGTGACAGACGGGTCTGCGCCAAGCTCCAGCAGCAGGCGCGTCATGGGCAGGTTGCCCTGTTCCGCCGCCCGCATCAGCGGCGTCCAGCCCTGGACGTCCCGGACATCGGTATCGGCGCCCGCGCGTACCAGGGCGCGGACGTTGGCGAGACGGTTCTTCACGGTGGCCAGCATCAGGGGACTCCAGCCATTGGACACGGTGTGGTTGACCGCGGCGCCGCCCTGGAGCAGGCGCTCGACGATGGCCGGTGCCGGTTCGACGGCGGCGTACATCAAGGCGGTGCCGCCGCGCGGGTTGGTCATGTCCACGCTGGCGCCGTGCGCCAGCAGCCATTCGACCATGCGGACATCGCCTTCTTGCACCGCCCACATCAGGGCGGTTTTCCCGGCGTGTTCGCCATCCACGGTGGCGGCATCCACTGTGGCACCGGCGGCCAGGGCGGCGCGTGCCGCCGGCGCATCACCGGCACGGACCGCCTGAATCAGGGCGTCGTCGGCGGCAGTATCGGCGGTGGCGTCGGTTGCCCATAGCACGAGCACCAGGCAAAGCCCGCGGACGCTGCGCCACATGACGGTCGTTTCAACCGGGGCTGCGCAGACGGTCTGACGGCAGCGGTCGCTCGCCGGTGAGCGCAAAGGTGGCCAGATCCGCGTAATAGCGGCCGAGCAGTTCTCCGGCATCCGCCAGTTCGCGTGCCTCGTCGTCCATCGGCCCGTCGTGGTCGGGGTACACCGACTGCAACTGGTCCAGGGCCTCGCCGATGCGATCGCATTCGCGGTAATAGTAGGCGCGGGCCTCGGCGTGCCCACCGGTCAGTACCCGCAGCACGGCATCGGCCAGTTGGCGGTAGTCCTCAGCGCTTGGCGTCATGGCTGTTCAGTCCTCGGGAATCAACGACCAGACGCGGACGTTATCGTCCTCCCAGCGGGCCTGCGGGCGCACGATGCGGAAGTTCTCGCGGATGTCCCGTCCCTGGGTCTCGCGCTCTACCGCCAGGATGGTATTCACCGGATGGCCGCAGAGGCTGGCGGCGTACTCCACCTCGACGCTGGCATTGGGCCGGGCAAGAAACGCATTGGGGGCGCCGTAGTGCTCGACGAAATACTGGGCAATGCGGTCGACCACCGCCTCGTAACCCGCCTCGTCGATCTCGGCCACCGTGACCAGTGTCGACCAGCCGAAACTCTCGGTGCCCAGGAAGCCGTTGCGAAACGCCTGCCGCGGCTTGCCGGTCAGGGTGCCGGGGTCCTGGTCATCGAATGTGAATACGAAGCTCCCGGTCACCGCCCATTCGCCCGCCCGGGCGGCGCGCGAAAAGACCTGGTCATCGGAGTCATCGAAACGAACCACGCGTAAAAACTTCATCTACCGGTCCTTGTCCGGGGCGGGTGGCGCGGACGCCACCCGCCATAGCGGCCTCAAGCCGGCCCGGGGCGGGCATCCGCCGGCGCCGTGGACGGTGCCCGTGCGGCGGGTCCGTCGGCCGGTACCGGGCGCACACCCTTGGTGGCCAGCTCTTCGTACCACAAATCGTGGTGCTGCTTGGCCCAGTTCACGTCCACCGTGCCGTGGGCCATGCCCTCGAAGGAGCCTTCGGTGCCCAGGGTGCCGATGTAGATGTGACCGAATGCAAAGGCGGTCCACAACATGGCGACGGCGGCGTGGATGATGTTGGACCAGGCCATGACCTCGCGCGTCTGCCCCCATTGGGGCATGTCTAGAATCAGTCCGGTGGCCACCACGGCACCGCCCATGATGAACACGCCCAGCCAGAACCAGACCTTCTCACCGGCATTGGCCTTGCCGGCCGGGGGGTGGGTGCGGCCGATCAGGCCGCCACCGACCTTGAACCAGGTCCAGTCGCCGCGCGCGGGCAGGTTGTTGCGCAACCACATGAGGAACATCACCAGCAAGGCCACCCCGAATACCGGTCCCAGATAGTTGTGCACCACTATGGCCACCTGGGCGTACGCGGCGAAGGCCTCTGGCCCCAGCAGCGGGATCAGCACTGCGCGACCGAACAACATGGACAGCCCGGTAATGGCCAGGACGATGAAGCTGATGGCCACCAACCAGTGCACCGTGCGCTCGAAGGCGTTCCAGCGCGGTACGACCATGCCGGAGCGTCCCCCTTCGATACGTATCCGTCCGCGTATCAGGAAGAACAGCACGACCGCCGCCAGCCCGATGCCCATGATGTAGGCCCCGTAGCGGGCCACCGGACCGTTGCGCAGCTGGCGCCAGTTCTGGCCGATGTTGGAGATCAACTGGTTGGTGGTGTAGGGGCCGGTTGAGGCGGTAAAGCCCTCGACGCCTTCGCGTGCGCTACGCCAGGTGTCGGAGCGTGGGTTGGTGGCGTGGTCTTCACTGAAGCGCTGGCCGCCACCGTCCTGGGCGACGGCTTCCGGCAGGGCCAGATAGGCGCCCACGGGCAACAGCATCGACAGCGACACGATGACGAACAAGGCCCAGGTCATGGCACGCCGACGCCGGCTGGCGTTGCCCGGCGGCGGGAGCTTGGCTGTTTGCATTGTCTCTCTCCTCTAACGGTCGGCGAACGCCTGTTCACCACGTTCCCGAAGGGCCTCTTCGCGCTGTGGGGACGCTTTGGTCAGTTCGTCGGCTCCCCCCTTGTAAACGCCGGGCTCGTGCAGATCGGTGTCCTCCAGACACCCGGTCAGCAGAACCGTGGCCAACCCCGCCACCATGCAAATGCGGATTACGTCGCCCCTCATCGTTCGGACTCCTTAGGTCGGGTGGTCGCTTCAGGCCGCGCCGTAAGCGGATTCCCAGCCCCAGGTCTGCGGCCGTCCGCCGCGACGCAGGACGCGCTGGCGGTAGATGTCGGAGATCACGTCCCCGTCACCGGCCAGCAGGGCTTTGGTTGAGCACATCTCGGCGCACAGCGGCAGCTTGCCTTCCTCGATGCGGTTCATGCCGTATTTGGTCTGCTCGGCTTCCGAGTGGGCCTCCTCGGGCCCGCCGGCGCAGAAGGTGCACTTGTCCATCTTGCCCCGCGCACCGAACGCGGTTTGCTCGGGGTATTGCGGTGCGCCGAACGGACAGGCGTAGAAGCAATAGCCGCAGCCGATGCACAAGTCCTTGTCGTGCAGGACGATGCCATCGTCCGTCGTGTAGAAGCAGTCCACGGGACAGACGGCGGCGCAGGGGGCGTCGGTGCAGTGCATGCACGCCACCGACAGCGACTTCTCGCCCGGCTGGCCGTCGTCCAGCACGATGACCCGGCGGCGGTTCACGCCCCAGGGCACATCGTGCTCGTTCTTGCAGGCCGTGACGCAGGCCTGACACTCGATGCAGCGCTCGGCGTCACACAGAAACTTCATACGTGCCATAGCGGTCGTCTCCTAATCTGCTCGGGTTCAGGCCGGAACGACCCGGCACAACGTGGTTTTGGTTTCCTGCATCATGGTCACCGCGTCATACCCGTAGGTGGTGGCGATGTTGTTCGACTCGCCGCGTACGTACGGGGCCGACCCTTCGGGGTATTTCGCCAGCAGGTCCTCGCCCTGGTAGCGGCCGCCGAAATGGAACGGGGTGAACACGGTGCCGCGGCCGACGCGGTCGGTGATCATGGCGCGGATGAGGATGCGCCCGCCCTCGGGGCCTTCCAGCCACACATCGCCGCCGTCACGGACTCCGGCATCGTTGGCATCGGCCGGGTTGATCTCCACGAACATGTGTTGCTGCAACTCGGCCAGCCAGGGGTTGGAGCGGGTCTCCTCGCCGCCACCCTCGTACTCCACCAGGCGTCCGCTGGTATGGATGAGGGGGAAGTCCTTGGAGTAGTCCTTGGCCTGGATCGACGCCCAGCGGGTGGGCAGGCGATAGAACGCCTTGCGATCCTCATAGGTGGCGTAGTCGCCCACCAGGTCGCGGCGCGGCGTGTACAAGGGCTCGCGGTGCTTGGGAATGCGGTCGGGGAAGTTCCAGACCACCGCCCGCGCCTTGCCGTTGCCGAAGGGCAGGTTGCCGTGCTGGAGCGCCACGCGGATGATGCCGCCGGACAGATCGGTGTGCCAGGCCTTGCCCTCGGCGAATTTCTTCTCATCCTCGGTCAGGTCGTCCCACCAGCCCAGTTGCTTGAGCAACTGATGGTCGAACGGCGGATGGCCGTCTTTGATCTCCGCGCCGACCGGATACGACCCTTCCGCGAGCAAGGTTTTGCCCTCGTATTCGGTACCGAAGTTGACACGGAAGTTACCGCCGCCCTCCATCACCGGCAGGTGGGTGTTGTAAAGCACATGGGTGCCGGGGTGGTTGAGCTCGGGCGTGCCCCAGCACGGCCAGGGCAGTCCGTAGAAATCACCATCGCAGGGGCCGCCCGTGGCGCGCAGGCTGACCACATCGAAGGTGTGCTGGTTCGCCATATGCTTCTTAAGCCGTTCCGGACTCTGGCCGCTGTAGCCGATGGTCCAGGTGCCGCGGTTGATCTCGCGCAGCACGCTCTCGGGCGAGGGCGTGTTGTCCTTGACTTCGATGTTCTTGAACATCTCGTCGGCAAAGCCCAGCTTCTTGGCCAGCAGGTAGGCGATCTCGTGATCGGGCTTGTGCTCGTATAACGGCTCGATCACCTGCTCGCGCCATTGCAGCGAACGGTTGGAGGCCGTGACCGAGCCGCTGGTCTCGAACTGCACACAGGCCGGCAGCAGGTAGGTGTCGTTCTTGCGGTCGTGCAGCACCGCCGCCACCGTGGGGTAGGGGTCGATGATGACCAGCATGTCCAGCTTTTCCATCGCCTGCTTCATTTCCGGCAGGCGGGTCTGGGAGTTCGGTGCCATGCCCCAGTACATGGCCACGCGAATATTGTCACGCTGGGTGATGTTGGCCTTGTCCTCCAGCACGCCATCGATCCAGCGCGAGACGGTGATGCCGCCCATGCCCATGGGCTTCTGTTTGCCGCCCTTGCCGTCGTCGAACTCGGTCTGGTCGAAGCGGGCGGCCAGCCAGTCGTAGTCCACCCCCCAGACGCCGCACCAGTGCTTCCAGCCGGCATCGTTGATGGGGTAGTAGCCGGGCAGGTTGTCCGGGTTGGGGCCGACGTCGGTGGCGCCCTGGACATTGTCATGGCCGCGGAAGATATTGGCACCGCCGCCGTTGACGCCGACGTTGCCGGTGGCCAGCAGCAGGTCGTTGTAGGCACGCACGTAGTTGCTGCCGATGGTGTGCTGAGTGCCGCCCATGCACCAGATGAAGGTGGCCGGGCTGGCCTCGTGGATCTGCTTGGCGATCTCGTACAAGGGCTCACGATCGACGCCGGTCACCCGCTTGACCTCCTCGGGCGTCCACTTGGTCATGACCTCCTCACGTACCTCGTCCATCCCCCACACGCGCGCGTCGATATACGCCTGGTCTTCCCAGCCGTTGTCGAACACGTGATAGAGGATGCCGAACACCAGGGCCACGTCAGTGCCTGAACGGAAGCGCACGTACTGGTCGGCGTGGGCGGCGGTGCGGGTGAAGCGCGGGTCCATGACGATGAGCTTGGCGCCGCCCTCCTTGGAGCGCAGGATCATCTGCATGGCCACCGGATGGGCCTCGGCGGCGTTGGAGCCGCACATGATGATCGTCTTGGCGTTGTTGATGTCGTTGTAGGAGTTGGTCTGCGCGCCGTAACCCCAGGTGTTGGCCACGCCGGCCACGGTGGTGGAGTGGCAGATGCGCGCCTGATGGTCGCAGTTGTTCGAGCCCCAGAAGGCGGCGAACTTGCGCTGCAGGTAGGCGCCTTCGTTACTGGCCTTGGAGGAGCCGGCAAACCATAGGGAATCCGGGCCGGACTCCTCGCGCACCTTGAGGATTTTATCGCCGATCTCGTTGATGGCCTGGTCCCAGGAGATGCGCTGCCATTTCCCATCGACCATCTTCATCGGGTACTTGGTGCGTTTGAGGCTGTGGCCGTGGGCGCGCACCGATGCACCCTTGGCGCAATGGGCGCCCAGGTTGATCGGGCTGTCGAAGTTCGGCTCCTGGCCGACCCACACGCCGTTCTGCACCTCGGCGATGATGCCGCAGCCGACCGAGCAATGGGTGCACACGGTCTTGACGCGCTTGATCTCGCCCTTGGGGTCGATGCGCGCGGCCGCGTCAGCCTTGCGGATCATGCCGCCCGGCAGCATCGCCGCTACGGCGGTGGCGCCGGCGGCCAGCCCCGAGCCCTGGAGGAATGTACGCCGGTTGATCGCCCGACCGAGGATGGCGCCGGTGGCCCTGGCGGGTACGGTGCCTGACTTCTTAACAAGCTTCATGGATCGCTCTCCTTCCCCTGGCACCGTCAGACGTTGGCCGACCGGTAGTAATCGCGGATATGGGCTGTCTCGTGGTAGCCCTGCTTGCTGGTCTTCGTGGGTGAGGGGGCCTCTGCGGGGGCTGCGATGACCGGACCGGCCGCCGCACCCAGACCCACTGCTGCGCCGGTGACGGCCAGGCCCTTGAGGAAATCACGGCGATCCTCGCGGACCGTTTCGGACTGTTTTGTGCTGCTCATTTTCGCCTCCTCACCCAACGATGTCGGTGTCCCGCGCGCAATGTCGCGGCGGGGCCGCTAGCTAGGCCAGCATCGATAGATACCGGCGCTCCAGTGTGACCAGTGCGTCTCCCAACTGCCCGACCGCCCGATAAAAGCGGGCCGACGGTGCGCTGCGAAGATCACCGAAAAATCGGCCCATCCAGGGCTCGATATGCTGTTCGAAAAACGGCTTCTGCTCCGCGAAGGGGATTTCGTCGTCATGGATGACCATGGCCATGCCCTCGCACACCGCCGCAGCGTGGTCTTCCGGTTCGCTGACCCCGTCGCTGCGCTGCAGGCCCAGTCGGATCAAGTCCTGGCGGATCTGCACCAGCGCCTTGTCCATCAATACGCCACTGCGGTAGTACGACGCGTACGGCACCACCTCGCCCTGGGCGATACCGACGAACACATCGTGATACTCGCGTGCCAGCGCATCGGTCGTGCTGTCGAAGGCCGCCTGGCGAAGTGCCGCCCAGGCATCGGGCAGACCGGTGTCGGTTTGCGCTGGCGCCTCGGCAGGCAGGCCACGCAGGCGCGCGAGGATGTCCTCGTCCGGCGCCGCTGCCAGCAACCGGCCGAGCAGGGACCAGGCACCCACGCGCAGCGCGTCTTCGATCGCGCTGGCGGTCTCTTCGCTCATGGGGCGCGTCGCATTCTCGATGACCGGGGTCATAGCAAGCTCCGTCCTTGCTTGAGCTCGGCTCGCATCATGTCTTTCACCCGGCACTCTCCGCACATCATCAGGCGGCGACGCTGCTCGTCGCTCTGGAACATGTAATGCCCGCTCAGGGACTGCTGGATACGCGCGATCACGCTGGCGGTGGCGAAGGGTTTGCCACAGCTCACACACTCGAACGGTGCTTCTTCGTTCAATACCCGGTTCTCGCGCCGGTCCTCCGGGTCGTACAGGTAGCGCGGGTGCAGCGTGATGGCGTCCTCCGGGCAGGCGGTCTCGCACAGGCCGCACTGGACGCATAAATCTTCATTGAAGGCCAGGCGCGGACGGTCCGGGGTGTCCATCAGCGCCCGCGTGGGGCACACCTGAACGCAGCCCATGCACAACGTGCAGGCTTCGCGGTTGACCTCGACCGCACCGAAGGGCGAGCCGGCCGTCAGCTCTGTCACCAGTTGCGGCGCCGGTGCCTGGGCATACAGGTGGTCGACGGCCAAGCGCACCGTGCGGCGCTTTTCATTGAACGTATCGAAACCCGCCGGTTGGATGACCGGCAGGGGTTCGAGCCCCGCAAGCGCGGCGGGCAGGTGGTCATCCCCGGCGGCCAGACGGTCGATGGCCACGGGTTCGTAGCCCATGCCGGCAAGCACCGCGCGGGCGATGCCGATTTGCGTATCCAATGCCTGCACGACCCGCCGCGGCGCCGCCGGCGTGGTCAGCAGCAGCACCCGCTCGGCACCGAATGCGAGCGTGGCGAACCAGGCATCCATGCCGACGCTGCCGATATCCTCGACCGCCACCGGCAGAACGGACTCGGGCAGCGCGGGCATGGCCTCGCGCACCAGGCCGGCGCCTTGTTCGGTGTCATGGAACAGCACCAGCGGCCGCTGCCCGCCGTTCTGGCGATAATCGCGCAGCATGCGGCGCACACCGAGCAGCAGGTCGCGTGGCACCGGGTAGGCGTAGGTGATCGCCCCGGTGGGGCAGGAGGTGGCGCACACGCCCACGCCCTGGCAAAGGAAGGGGTCGATGCGGATCAAGTGGTCGAGGCTGGTGATCGCGCCCGAGGAGCAACTGTCCAGGCAGCGCGTGCAACCGGTCAGCTCGCTGCGGCTGTGGGCGCAGATCGCCGGGTCGAAATTGAAGAACTTGGGTTTTTCGAACTCGCCGGTAAGCTCGGGAATTTCGGCCAGCGCCTTGTCGAGATCCGCTGCCGTGGCAATAGCGAAGTAGCCGAACGGCGGCGTCTGCACATCGATCAGCGCCGGGTTGGAGAAATCCAGCACCAGATCGAACCAGGGGCGCGTGGGCGTGGCGAGCTCCGCCAGCGCGAGGCGACCGCCCTTGGCCGTCTGCAGATGGCCTTCGAAACGGCCCAGATGACCGGTCAGATGTGCCACCTGCCCGCTGATGGCGCTGAAGCCGGCTATGTCCGGGCACGGCTCGCCGGGCGCCAGATCGGTAATCACCGCAGTGCCGCCGGCATGGCCGTGCAGCCGCGCGGCAGCGTCGGCGACTTGAGCGCGGGTGCCGGTCAGCAGCACGCTGCCGGCCGACTCATAGGCCACCAGCGAGGTGGGTTGCTCATCCACACTGCCCAGGGCAGCCAAGGCGATATTGCGCGCCTGCCCGTCGGCAGTGGATGCCGGCCAGACGGCGAGACGGTCTGTGTCGGGCTCTTCGGCCACGTTATGGTCTCTCTTTGGTGGTGGCGGTCATCCGTACCGGCACCAGCACGGCTTCGCTATATCGACCGGTCCCCTTGTCCGGCCGTCGCTTCGTCACGCCCGATGCCGTCGGCATCGGGTGCTTCCGTTGTATCGTTGACGTCTATCGGTGCCCGGTCGTCGGCGGGCGCAGCATCGGCGACCTCCGCTTGTTGGGCATCCAGCAATTGCTGCGCCTCGCGGGCCAATGCGCGCTTGAGGTCATGCGGCACCACATCGCCCAGCGGGGTGAAATTCGTGTAGTCATCCGAATACTCGGCGCACAGGCAGATTTTGTTGAACTGCGGTGCGTGAAACAGCTTGCGCAAGGCGGCCTGGCGCAAGGCGTCGCTGACCTTGCTGGACCAGAACGCGCTGAAGTCCGAATCCGGCCCCAGGCTCTCCAGCGGCGGCATGTCCGCATCGGTGAGTTCGTCGATCGGCTTACCGGTACGGGCATCGATGCGCTCAGCCGGTGCCGCGGGTTCGGCGACCGCGACGTTGGCAACGGGCGCGTCCTGTCCACCGCCGAGCTTGCGGCGCGACCATCGGCCAAGGAACGGTTCCCTGGCTTCCGTTGGTGCGTACTGTTCGGGTGGTTTTGCCGTCATATCAACCGTTACCCGTCACGGGGTTGGCTTTCTCCACGCTGCGCTCGTACTCCCCATCGCGCCGCCGCTTGCCTTGTCCCCGACGGCGCGGTTGGTAGTGACGTGCGACGAAATCGGCCATCCAACGGTGGATTTCCGGCGGCAGCGGCGTCTGGAGCACCGTCTGCGCGCTGTCGCGCAAGTCGGTGGCGTCCATGTTCTGCGCCTCGTCCAGGCTTACGGTGACCAGCTCTGGCGCCGGCCCGTCCGGCCCGAGACGGCAGACGACGAAGATGCTGGGCCGCTCGCTGCCGAGGTTCAGCGCATAGTCGTCCGCAAGACGCGGGTGTAGCCGCAGCCGGTAGCCCTGCCAGAGCACTTGCTGACCCTCCGGACCTGAACGGATCACCAGCCGCTGGCGGTTGGGGGTGGCAAAGCGCGCCCCGGCCACGACACCAGCCAAGTACCAGCGCGGCTGTGCGGCATCGTTGCCGTCACAAGCCAGGATGGGGGCCACGGCCAGTTCGCTTTCATCCGACAGCAGGGGTTCGTCCGTCACCGTCGCTCCGGTTAAAGAATCCATTCGGTTGAGTATAGATGGCGTCTATGAATTTAGAACGGGTCCAACCGGCTTTCGACCCTGCGATGCCCGTTCTGTGAAAACCTCACAAAAACGCGCCGGTCTCCACCTGCGGAATCGGCCCCTATACTGACGCGCACTCATTTGAACCCGGGACCAGGAGATTAACGATGACCCACGCGATCCGCATTCACGAACACGGTGGCCCCGATGTCATGCGCTGGGAGGCCGTGGACGTCGGCGAACCCGGCCCCGACCAAGTGCGCCTGCGGCACACGGTGGTCGGCCTGAATTTCATCGATATCTATCACCGCAGCGGCCTGTACCCGGTGGCTGGCCTGCCGATCACCCTGGGGATGGAAGCCGCCGGGGTGGTGGAGGCGGTGGGCAGCGAGGTCAGCGAATTCAAGCCCGGTGACCGGGTCGCCTACGCGTCCCCGCCATTAGGCAGTTACAGCGAGGCCCGGCTCATGCCGTGGCACCGCCTGGTGAAGCTGCCCGATGCCATAGCCGACGAAACCGCCGCCGCGATGATGCTCGCGGGCATGACCGCGCAGTACCTGTTGCGACGCACCTTCCCGCTCAAGGCCGGCGATACGGTACTCATCCACGCCGCTGCCGGCGGCGTGGGGCTGCTCGCCTGCCAATGGGCGAACCACCTGGGCGCCACGGTCATCGGCACCGTCGGCAGCGCGGAGAAGGCGGCGCTGGCCAGCGCCAACGGCGCCCACCACACCATCCTCTACCGTGACGAGAACTTCGTCGACCGGGTCAAGGCGATCACCGGCGGACGCGGTGTCGACGTGGTCCTGGATGGTGTGGGCAAGGACACGTTCATGCCGTCGCTGGACTGTATCCGGCCGATGGGCATGATGGTCACCTTCGGCAACGCCTCCGGGCCGGTGCCGGCCATCGATCCGCTGACTTTATCGGCCAAGGGCTCGTTGTTCCTGACCCGCCCGACCCTGATGACCTACACCGCCAAGCGCGAGGACCTGGTCGCCTCGGCCCAGGAGCTGTTCGATGTGGTGGCCTCCGGCGCGGTGAAGATCGACATCCGCCAGCGTTACCCGCTGCGCGAGGCGGCCCGGGCGCATACCGATCTGGAGGCGCGCAGGACGAC
>CBFGWV010000067.1:0-18320 GCA_965652545.1 uncultured Candidatus Competibacteraceae bacterium
GGCACGATGAGCATGATCCAGGTGCCGATTTGCATTCAGTAGATGGTGCGTGGTGGCCGCACTGCTGATGATTTGACCTTCGATGTTCCCGATCGGCGGCACCATACGCCGCCGTCCCAACGGCCTCTGGCGCTATGGCACACTCCACTGCCTTTTTAGCCGCCGCCCGGGTTTCATCGTGCGCTTCGATCGCTGGCTTCTCATCTTGGTGCTTCCCGGCATGCTCCTGCTGGCCGGGGGTGGATACCGCTTCTACAGCGCTCAACAGGATTATCGGCATCTGCACTGCCACCTGCCGCTGACCGTCCTCGATGATCAACTGTGGATTGGTGGGTGTGATCGGCTCTTGGCAGTGACGACCAGCGGCGACATCGCTTCCGAGCAACCGCTAAAGGTGCTCGGCATGGAAGGCGCGCTCTATGGGCTGTCGGGCGACGCCAGTCGGCAAACGTTGCTGGCCACCGATATGGGCAAATCGACTCTGTTCCGCTGCGACGAATCGGCGCAGTCCTGCGAGGCCGATAATGGCAGCGTCGATGGCGTTCGCCGGCCATTCGCCGTCATCGCCGACGGGCAGACGGATTGGCTGGTGGCACCAGAGAACGACCGCATCGATTGGCTGGGTGGCGATCTCGCCCTGCCCGCCAGCCTGCGGTTCAAGTACCCCCATGGACTGGCTCGCTCCGGCGATCTGCTGTGGGTCGCCGATGCGGGAAACGAGCGGCTGGTCGGCTTGCGGTTCGACGATGGGGTCGCCCAGTTGGCCAGCGAATGGTCCATGCGCGAGCTGGGTGATGGCCTGCCCTCGCATCCGGTGGCCGTGGCTGCCGGTAACGGATCGATTTGGGTCGTTCTTGCCGACCACCTGATGACCGGCCGGGCGGTGGTCGAGCTGGATGCCGAGGGCAGCCTGCTGACGCAGGCCAAGCTGCCCGAAGGCGCCGAGCCTTTTGCTCTGGTAGTCAATCCGGCGTTCGGGGTGATCGTCAGCGATCCGGCCCGTCACGCGCTCTATAGCGTTGATACGGACGGCTCGACGGCCGAGGCGTTCGCCGCCGACACCCCCGTGGCCACGTACTTCGATGGTCAACGGCAACGCCTGTACACCGCCAAAAACGGGCAGTGGCTGGGATATATCCTTTTCTGTGCCGGTATTTTCGCGCTGTACGCCTACCGACGCCGACAGATCGTCGTCGAGGAGCGCCAGCGCACCCCGGTCACTGCCGTCGTCCTGACCCCGGAGCCCAAGAACGTCGTCTGGCTGCGCCCCCAGGGACAGTTGCTGATGATGGTGATTCTCGTGGCCATGATCCTAGTCTGGATACCGCTCTTCCTGGGCTTGCGCCTGTTGACCGCGGATGACCTATCGAGCAGCACCGTGCTCAGTGCACTGCTTCAGGACTGGCACTTTCCGGCCACCCTGTTCCTGGCCGCCATTGCGATGGCTGGTGTCTCCCTGTACCAGATGCACTACCGGCAGCCGAGAATCGCAGGGTTTGACGGTAGCATCCTGGTGCGCTGGGGGCGTGGCCCGGTAAACGCCTACGACCCGCAAACGCTGGAGTATTCGGACAATGTGCTGCTGATGGGTCGCAAGCACATCACGCTGCGCAACCAGGGGCTGGGCGGATACCGGTTGGACGAGTTGACCCGCCACATCCTGCCGCTGTTGGCCGATGCCCGTTATCTGACCAATCGCCAAGCGATGAGCCGCGTTCAGGGCAGCGTCATGCAGGCCAACCTCTCCGGTGTCTTCCTGGTGGTGCTGTTCGGCGGCTTGGCCTGGGCGCTCCATAACTTTTTCATTGTTTGATAAGGCGTTAATCACGACGTCCGCTCAGCGCACCACAACCAGAGACGAGCGCCTTCCCGCAGCCGGGTGACGGGTTGTACGTCCGCCTATCATGTAGCATTATTAGTTACATGAAACGAGACAGTAAGCTCTCCTCCATCCTCCATGTGTTACTGCACATGGCGCACTACGACCGGCCGCTGACCTCGGAGGCATTGGCAGCCTACCTGTCCACCAACCCGGTCGTGGTCCGCCGAACGCTGGCCGGCCTGCGCGAGCTCGGCTACGTCGGCTCGACCAAAGGGCATGGCGGCGGTTGGGTGATCACCTGCGATCTCGCCCGGGTCAGTCTGCGCGACATCTATCACGCCGTCGGCTCGCCATCGCTATTGGCCATGGGACATCGCACCGAGCATCCGCAATGTCTCGTAGAGCAAGCGGTGAACAGCGCACTCGACGACGCATTCCAGGATGCGGAGCGACAATTGCTCGATCGCTTCGCGAGTCTTTCCCTGGCTGACCTGGCCGCCGATTTCAGCCGGCGCTTCGCCACCCGCCCACCCGCAGAGGAAGGAACGCATGAGCATTGAACAACGCGTCGCCCGGTTCGACGCCATTGTGATCGGCGGCAGCTACGCCGGTCTCTCCGCAGCCCTGCAACTGGCGCGCGCCCGGCGCGAAGTGCTTATCGTCGACGCTGGGATACGGCGCAACCGGTTCGCAGATCATTCGCACGGCTTTCTGGGCCAGGACGGCCGGCCGCCCCAGGCCATCGCTGAGGCCGGCCGCACCGAGGTACTCGCCTACCCCACGGTCCGCTGGCTGCCGGCAACGGCGACACAAGCCGATGGCCAAATCAACCAGTTCACCGTGGCTGCCGACAACGGCGAGCGCTTCCAGGCCCAGCGCCTGGTGCTGGCCACCGGCGTGGTCGACGAGTTGCCGGACATCGACGGCCTGGCCGAGCGCTGGGGCCGAAGCGTATACCACTGCCCCTACTGCCACGGCTACGAACTGAATGCAGGCCGCATTGGGGTCATCGCCGCCGGCCCGGTGGCCTTGCACCACGCGCTGATGCTACCGGACTGGGGACAAGTGACCTTGTTCACCAATGGCAGCTTCTCGCCGGACGACGCGCAGCGTGCCGCCTTGTCCGCCCGCGGCGTCGCCATCGAACCGGTCCGCGTGCGGCGCATCGAGGAGACGGCCACGGTGCAGTTGGACGATGGACGACGCCTGAGAATGGACGGCTTGTTCACCCAGCCGCGCACCCGCATGGCCAGTGCTCTGGCCGAGCAGATCGGCTGCGCGCTCGACGAGGGGCCGATGGGCCCGTTCATCCGCACCGATGCGGTCAAGGAAACCACCGTGCCAGGCGTTTTTGCCTGTGGCGATGCCGCCCGCGCCACGGGTAATGTGGCGCTGTCGGTGGGTGACGGCGCACAAGCAGGCGTGTCCGCGCACCGGTCGTTGATGTTCGGTTGATCGATCGATTCACGCCGCCCGATAGTGCGCGTTGTACCAATCGGCGATCTGACCTCCGGTGGTCAGCCAGACGTCCTGGCGCGAGGCGATATGCGCCAGCGCCTTGTCCAGGTAGCGGCTGCGGTGGGGGTGCCCGATCAGGAACGGGTGCAGCGCAATGGCCATGACACGCCCGGTGGTCTTGCCGTCCTCGTACAAGCCATCGAACTGATCGATGACGGTCTGGGCGAATTCCTCACCCGTGTGCCCATGCAGCAGAAACGCCGCGAAGTCGTTGATCTCGACCGAATACGGCAAGGACAACATCGAGCCTGTGCTCACCCGCATCGGGTAGGGCTGATCGTCGTTGACCCAGTTGGCCACATAGCGGATACCGGCCTCGGCGAGCAAATCCAGCGTGCGATGCGATTCGGTCAGCCCCGGGCTGAGCCAACCACGCGGCGCATCGCCGGTGGCCGCCTCGATCGTATCGAGGGCGCTGCGGATGATCCGCCGCTCGTCGTCCTCCGGCTGGCCGTTGATCATCACCGAATTGGTGGTGCCGTGGCCCATCCACTCCCAGCCCAGTTCCCTCCCCGCCTCGATGATGCGCGGGTAGTGCACGGCGGCGTCGGCATTGAGCGCGGCGGTGCCTTTGATGCTGTGCTTATCCAACACGTCCATCAACCGCCAGACGCCGACGCGCGCCCCGTAATCCCGCCAGGAATAGTTGAGTACGTCGGGCACGAAGCCGGTAGTGAAATCGACCAGCGAACTGGAGGGCCGGTCGAACAGAAAATGTTCGATATTGGGAATCACCCAAACCGCGACCCGGGCGCCGTCGGGCCAGCGCAGCGGTGGACGGTCGACGATGGCGGAGTATGCAAAGCGGTCGTGGTGTAGTGGCGCGTGCTGAGCCTGTGACATGGTCGTTCTCCTGGTTTTTCAACGTCGGAGACACGATACGGCGACTATGCACTGCGGAGAATTGAGCTACAGTTCCAAACATATCGGACAGAATTTCACAAATAGAGTCATCGATGGACAATCTCGGTACGCTTGGTGTGTTCGTTCAGGCCGCGGACACACGCAGCTTCACAGCCGCCGGGCGACGCCTGGGGCTCTCCCCCTCGGCGGTGGGCAAGGCGATCGCCCGGTTGGAGGAACGCTTGGCCGTACGGCTGTTCCATCGCTCTACCCGCACGATCACCCTCACCCCGGAGGGTGCGCTTTTTCTGGAGCGCTGCCGTCGCATTCTCAGCGAGATCGAGGCGGCCGAACTGGAATTGGCGCAAACACAAGAGGTGCCACGCGGCCGGCTGCGCGTGAGCCTGCCGATCGTCGGCGTGTTGATGATGCCGACAATCGGCGCATTCATGCGCGCCTATCCCGACATCGAGCTCGACTTGGATTTCACCGACCGGCTCGTGGATGTCATCGACGAGGGCTTCGATGCCGTGGTACGGGCGGGCGAGCTCAGCGATTCCCGCCTCATGAGCCGTGTGTTGGGCACGTTCCGACTGATGCTGGTGGCCTCACCGGCGTACCTGAGGACACGCGGGGTGCCGCAAACACCGGCCGATCTCGCCGGTCATGCCTGCCTGCATCACCGCTATGCCACCAGCGGCACGCTGGAGCCGTGGCCGTTTCACCCCGGTATGGCTGTGGACCTGCCCTCGGCCATGGTCGTAAACACCATTGAGCCGCTGATCGACCTGGCAGAACAGGGATTGGGCATCGCCTGCCTGCCGGATTTCGCCCTGCGGCGCCAATTGGCCGACGGCACGCTGGTCACCGTACTGGCCGACCATACCGCACACCGGGGCAGCTTCCGCCTGCTCTGGCCCTCGAGCCGCCACCTGTCCCCCAAGCTTCGGGTGTTTGTCGACTTCATGGCCGAACACCTGTTTGCCGGCTGATACCGCGCAAGGAGGGTTCACCTCAGACTCCGACCGCAACGACGGTATACGGTGCCGGTTGCGCAAGGGTGCAGAATCGGGTTTATCGGTGCCCCGCGCCGCCCGGACACGATACATGCTGGAGCCCACCGCCAACCTGGATGCCACTTATCGACGGCTGACCGACGCCTTGCGCGCACACGGCACGCCGGCGCGTGCCGATACCGAAAAGCGCTATCAGAAGTCCTCGTGGACGCATTGGGGTGTGCCGCTGCCGAAGATGGATGTGGCGATTCGCAGCACCTTGGAAGACCTGCCGATCGAGGCACTCGTGCCCCTGAGCGAGCGCCTGTGGGCCGAGCCGGTGTGGGACCTGAAGATCGTTGCCGCGCGCATCCTGGCGCGGCCGTCAGTGCCAGTCAGCGGCGCCTCGTGGGCGTTCGTGCTCGAGCGACTGCCACAGCTCGACGGCTGGGCAGTGGCCGACAACCTCGCCGCTGTCGGTTCGCGCTGCCTGTTGGCGGATCCGCACCGGCTGGACGAGGTCGACACCTGGGTGGACAGTCCGCACCTGTGGACGCGCCGCGCCGCACTGGTATTCACCCTGCCGTGGACCCGCAACGATCGCGACCCGGAACGGATGCTCGGCTGGGCCGTGCGCTTGGCCGGTGACCGGGAATGGTTCATCCAGAAGGCGATCGGCTGGTGGCTGCGCGAGCTGTCCAAACGCGATCCGGCGCGGGTGCGGCGGTTCCTTGCCGAGCACGGCAGCACGCTCAAAGCCTTCGCTCGCCGCGAAGCGTCGAAGTATCTGTAAGATCAGCGCACCGCCCTGCTTGCTTGAGGGGTGGACGTCGGCACACGTATGAGCGGTGCCAGGGTTGCAAGTGACGCCGTGCTGCCCGACAGTCGACGGCCTCATCGACAGACGGAGGCGACGCATGCCAGCGGTTGACCAACCCCTTTCCGGGCAAAACGTTCTGGTCACCGGTGCGTCAGGCGGCATCGGCGCGGCTATTGTCGAGCGATTGGCTGTCGAAGGCGCCCACCCGATCATCCATTACAGCCGCGACCGTTCCGCCGCAGAGGCCTTGTTGGCGGGCATCGACGGCAACGGTGTCGTCCTGCAGGCGGATCTCTCCCAGCCTGAGGGTGCATTCGCGCTGTGGCGGAATGCCCTCGCCGCCGTCGGGCGGGTCCATGCCCTGGTGAACAATGCAGGCATCCGCACAGAAGTGGCTATCGACGCCGACCCGGATACCTGGCGTTCGGTCTGGCAACGGGAGTTCCAGGTGAATTTTTTCGCCGCCGCCGACCTGTGCAAGCAAGCCCTCGGTCACTTCAAGGCCAACGGCGGTGGGCGGATCGTCAACATGACCAGCCGGGCCGGTCAACGCGGCTATATGGACGATGTCATGGCCTATGGTGCGAGCAAGGCCGCGCTGATCAACCTGACCAAGTCCATCGCACGTTACTTCGGTCCGGACGGCGTGGTCGCTGTGGCCATCGCGCCCGGCTGGGTGCAGACGCAGATGGCCGATGCGTATATCGAGCAACATGGCAAAGCCGCGGCGGTGACCGACATTCCCATCGGAGAGATGGTGCAACCGGCCGAAGTGGCCGAACTCGTCGCCTTCGCCCTGCGCCCCTCGCAGCGCTCGCTCAACGGTGCGACGCTGGATGTGAACGGCGGAAGCTACGTTCGCTAGCCTGCGCGGGTGCTGCGGTGGCTCTGGACCCGCACGCGCATATCGGTGGCAGCGGCGCCAAGCGCAAGATGATGCAGAATAGGCGCCTTCTCACCCTGATGCGCAGCGGCGAGACCGGAGATGCCGGCGAGCGTCCCGACCGTCGCCTGCACCGCCTGAGGACTCCATGTCAGACACTGATGCCAGTGCTTTAGCCGCGCGCGCGCCAGCAGCCCGATCGGGAAATGCCGACGTTCTGAAACTTACGATCGCGCAGGCGCTGGGGGGAGCGAACTCGGCCATTGTGTACGCGACGGGCGCCATCGTCGGAAACATGCTTGCCCCCAGCCCGGCGCTGGCCACGCTGCCGATCACCGTCTTCGTCGTGGGGATGGCGGCCTGCACCCTGCCCGCCGGTGCCATCGCCCGGCGTCACGGGCGCCGGGCCGCATTCCTGGCGGGATCTGGATGCGGCGTGCTCGTCGGGTTGCTGGCGGCCTGGGCGGTGGTGACCGGCTCGTTCTGGCTGTTCTGTTCGGCGACGTTCTTCGGTGGTGCCTACGCCGCCGTCGTCCTCTCCCTGCGCTTTGCCGCCGCCGATTGCGTCTCGCCGGAGCGTCGCGCGCGCGCCTTGTCCGCGGTCATGGCCGGCGGGGTGGTCGCCGGTGTCATCGGCCCGCAACTGGTCACCTACACCATGGACCTGTGGCCACCCTACCTGTTCGCGGCGACGTACCTGGCGCAAGCCGCCGTCGCGGCCGCATGCGGGCTGATTCTGCTCGGTGTCCGCGTGCCGATGCCGACGGCGGCAGAGGTGGCCGGGGGTCGGGCGCTCGGCCTCATCGTCCGCCAACCCCGCTTTATCACCGCCGTGATCTGCGGGGTCGTCTCCTACATGCTGATGAACTTCATCATGACGGCGGCGCCTTTGGCGATGCGCCTGTGCGGCCTGTCGCAGGCATCGGCCAATCTCGGCCTGCAGTGGCACATCATCGCGATGTACGCGCCGAGCTTCTTCACCGGCCACCTGATCGCACGCTTTGGTGCCTCCCGTGTGGTCGCCACCGGTTTGATCCTGACCGCCGCGGCCGCCTCGACCGGGCTCATGGGCGTAGAGGTGACGCACTTCTGGCTGAGCCTGATCCTGCTGGGCGTCGGCTGGAACTTCGGCTTCGTGGGCGCTTCGGCCCTGGTGCTGGAATGCCACCGCCCCGAGGAACGCACGCGGGTGCAGTCCCTGAACGATTTCGCCGTATTCGGCACCATGGCGCTGGGCTCGTTCTTTTCCGGAAGCCTGTTGACGGCCTACGGATGGGACACGGTGCTCTGGGTGTCGTTTGCGCCGCTCGCCATCGCGTTGGTCGCGTTGATCCCGAGCGTCAGGACGCAGCCGGCCGCATCGCTCGAGAGGGCAAAGTAGCCCCCCAGGCAAGGCATCGCCATCTCAGAGGTCGGTTGTCGCCCGCTCAACCCAGGCGACCACCCCGTCGAGGCTGCCAAAGTCGTCGACCGAACGCACGACGCAGTTCGGGTACAGGGTGCGGGCGATGCGGGTCAAGGCGCTGCCCGGCCCGAGCTCCAGCAGTACGGTGGCGCCGCGTTCCGTCGCCTGCGTCATGCACGCCTGCCACTGGATGGTCTGGGCGATCTGTGCAGCCAAAGTGAACGCTGCCTTGTCAGCCGCCATGACCGGCCGCCCGTCGATACCCGCAAGGACGGGGCACACCGGAGACCGCATCGGCGTAGCGGCCAACACCCGGCCGAAGGCCTCCGCGGCGTCCGTCAGCCAGCGTGTGTGGGCGGGTACCGACACCGCGAGGCGGACGGCACGGGCACCGAGGGACCGAACCTGCGCCTCGGCAGCGTCCAGGGCATTGCCGGGGCCACCGAGGACGACGTGATCCGGTCCGTTGACGATGGCGACGGCCACGCCAAGCGCCGTGCACAACGCCTCCACCTGCGTCCGGCTCAAGCCTTGTACGGCCACCAGTCCGCCGCCTGGCGGGCTTGCCGCATCCATACAATCGGCCCGCTGCTGTGCCAACCGCAGACAGGTCTCGATCGCGAAAGTGCCGGCGATGGCATGGGCTGCCAGCTCGCCGACGCTGTAGCCAAGCACCATGGACGGCCGCGGCAGCCTGGTCTCCAACGCCGCCCAGCGCCCCAGGATGGCGGCGCACACCAGCGGCTGGGCGATGCGGTTGCGGAAGATCGTCTCGGGTTGGGCTGCCAGTTCGATCGGCGGAACGCCCAGCACCCGAGCGGCGCCGTCGAGGACCGCCCCGGCCGGACCGTTGCCGGCGATCGGTGCAAACATGCCCGGATGCTGGCCGCCCTGACCGGGACAGAGCAGCGCAAAACTCATGGTTGCAGAGCCGCGGCAGCCGGGGTGACGCAATCCGCAAGGGGCGCTTCATACCGGTCGTTCATCGCACGTCCAGCGCGTACAGGAATGCGCTGCACGCCAGCAGATCGGCGCTGCCACCTGGGCTCAGGCGCTGTGCGGCGAATGCCGCGGCCAGTTCGCTCAACCGCTGGCGCCACGACGGCAGGTACGCGCCGCCGTCGTCCAGGAAGCCGGCGGCGGCGGCGCGCGCGAACTCAAGGCCCGCGGGGCCGGCACGATGCAGCAGGTTGGTGTCGCTCAATTCAGCCACCAGCACCATCAGCGTGTGGCACAGGCTGGCCTCCCAGCTCAGCCCGGCGCTCTGGCAGTCTCTGAGTGCGGGCAAGGCGAGCAGACGCAGCGTGGGAAACCCCTCGGCGGCCTGCTCCCGCGCACCATCGGCCCCATAGCGACGCACCGCCTTTTGGCCGTTGGACGCCGGATCGAGTATCACCTGGCTCAGATCGCGCCCCCAGCGGCTCGCCACCTCCAGGCACACCGCCTCGCCCGTGGACGCACCACAGCCCGCACCGTGCAGCGCCCCGGCGGCCGAGGTCAGCAACCCCAGGCTGAAAATCGCACCACGATGGGTGTTCACGCCCCCGGTCGCCTTGAGCATGTCCGCCTCAGCCATGCGGCCCATTCGGTTGAGCGCCGCGAAGTCGGCCCCCTGCCGCCCGGCGTCGGCCATCGCCACGAAGTAGCCACGCAGGGCGAACAGGCTGCGCATGAAGGTGGTGGCATCCATGTCCGTGTGGCTACCGCTGTCGAAGGGCGTCACCAGCCCCGGCTTGGGGGCGCACACCAGTTCGGCATGCAGACTGGCCACGGCGAGCCGCCCCAAGCGATACGACCGCGGGTGGGGCTGCTGGACCTGCGCGCCTGAGCGCTCAGCGGGCCGTGTCGAGATGCGCATGGTTGCCATAGCTACTCGGTTGTCGGTTGCCCACATCAAGCAACGCGATCACGTCGGCCCGCGCGTGCAACACCACCGTTGCTGGGGTTTTGACCACGACCTTCGCCGCGCCGCCGGCCAGCTCGCGCCAGCACACGCCGGCGCCGCCGGGCAGCAGTACCTCGCCGTCGGCCCGGCGACCGGTCGCGTGCTCCCAGCGCGCCAGTAGCTCAAAAAGCTCAGGCAGGTCGTCACTACCGGCTGGCTGCCAGGCCAAGTCGATATCCGAGCTCGGCGTCACATAGTCCACACCGGTGATCGCCTGCCAGGCGAACGAGCCATAGACCCGCGGCGCCCAGCCGCGGGCGGCGGCGTACTCGGCGAGTAGCGCCAACGCATCACGCCAATCGGACGGTGCTGCGGGAACGACCTCATCGAGCCCCAAAGGCGCGCACCAGTCGGCCACCGTCCCTGGGTGTACGGTCAAGGCGATTCGCCGCTTGCCCTCGGCCGGCGGCAGGGGCACGCCCAGGCGCCAATGCCCGGGCGGCTCTGCGCCTTGGAGCCGCGCCAGCACTGCCGGGAAACCGTCGCCGAACCAGCGCAGCAGCCGCGAACGGTCGGCAGGATCTACAGGGTACCAGGGCGCATCGCAACGCAACCGAACCAGGGCATGACGGGGTAGGCGCAGATCGGATGCGGCGTGGTTTCGATTGAACTCGGCTGATGGGTATCGCTTACGCTCAACCCATCCTACGGGGCCTTGCATGTGTCGATCGGGAGGTCCCAAGACAGCCTTCGGTTCAGCATTCACCGCGGGCCACCCGGTCGGCGATGTCGGCAGCCAGCGTGCGGCCACCCCGTTCCCGGCCCAGCCGGCGGCGTTCGTCGCCGACCGCCGGTTCGGCCAGAGCCGCGACCAGTCGGTCGGCCAGGTCGGCTTCCCAGATCGCCTGCACCGCCCCCATGGCCGCATAGTTCTGCGCGCCGGGCGCGAACACCGGCGAGCTTTCGCTCAGCGCCTGCAAACGCTCCAGGGGCTGCTTGGTCACACGCGCCATGGCGCGCAGGTCCATCACCCGCACTTGGGCATCGGCCAGGGCGTAGGCCCGGTCGGCCATCAGGCCGAAGGACAGGAAGCCGCCGCTGACGGCCTCGCCGTACACCAGGGCGATCAGGCGCGCACCGCGTCGGCGGGCCAGTTCCAGGCACTGAGCCAGATGCCCCAGGTAGCCGTTGATACCCAGCAACTCATCGCCTCGCGAGGGGCGTTGGCCGGCGGTGTCCACCAGCATGACGATGGGCCGCTCAGGCGCCGTGCCGGTGCTCTCGAGCACCGCGGCGGACAAGGCGAGCGCGTGTTCGACACCGATTTCGAGGTGGCCGGTGGTCCCGATCACGCTCACGACTGTATCGCCGGCTTGCGCCTGGCCGTGCAGCACCTGATTCTCCACCCGAACCGTGTGCCCGCGCGGGAAAAGCGTCTCCAGCAAAGCGTCCAGCTGCATCAGTCGATCTCCTCTCGCACGACGGCCAGGAAGTCATCGGCGTCCAGAACCGGCAACCGCTCGGGTGCGACGATGCCACGGGCGCGCCAGATGTCGAAACCGTCGCGGCAAGCGCCGAAGCGCGCCCGTCGCTGCTCCAAGGCCTGTTGGGCGGCAACCAGGGTATCGAGATCCAGCACCCGTGGCGTCGCATGCAGCATCGCCGCCACCGCGTTGCGAAACGCGCCGATGGCATCGGCCACCATCGCGTCGGCCTCGCCGAGCAGGTAGCGGTGCTTGCCGCCAGTGGTGCGCCAGACTAGCGCCCGGTCGCGCGAGTCGAACTCCTCCACCCCGCGCACGGTTTCGATCACCTCGGGGCCCGACAGCCCCAACCGCCCCTCCTCAGACATGACGATGCGATCGCAGCAGCGGGCCACGATACCCATGCCGCCAAAGCAGCCGTTGCTGCCGCCGATCAGTGCGATCACCCTCACCCCGGCGGCGCGGGCGTCCAGCAGGGCGCGCATGATCTCCGAAATGGCGATCAACCCGGCATTGGCCTCGTGCAGGCGCACGCCGCCGGAGTCCAGCAACAGCAGGACCGCGGCCGGCTGCACCTCGGCCGCACGCCTCAGCAAGCCGGTGAGCTTGGCCCCATGGGCCTCACCGACGGCGCCGCCCATGAACGCGCCTTCCTGGGCGGCCACCAATACGTGCTGGCCATCGAGACGCCCCTCGCCCACCGCGATGCCGTCGTCGAAGGCCGCCGGCAACCCAAGCAGCGCCAGATGCTGGCTTTGGGTGCGGTGTCGCGGGCCGAGGTATTCGCGAAAGCTGTCCGCATCCAACAGGCCCAGCAGCCGCTCGCGGGCACCGGCCTCGTAGTAGCTGGGTTCGCGGGCCCCCATTCGATCACTCATGAAGACACCCCGCCGAAAGCCTCGGCGGCCTGGTCCAGGCGCAGGCTGACCAAGGCCGGCGTTGCGCCGGCATCGTTGATGGAGATGCGCACGTCGGTCAGAGGATGACGCTCGCTGAAGTCGCGCAACACCGCCTCCCAGATAACGCCGAAGCCCTGGGCAGCCGTGACGATCTCGATGCGCATGCGCCCGTCCAACGCGGCCGGCTCGATCATCACCTCGAGGTTGCCGGAGGCCACTACGCCGACCAGGACATGATCCGGCGACTCGCTGCCTTGCGCGCGCTGGCCGGCCGGGTGAGCGAATTCGTAATGCAGTTGCTCCACGTGAGCCCCTCCTTCCCTTACCAGTTGCGGAACCGCTTGGGCGGGTCGTACAAGCCGCCCGACCAGCGCACCAGTTCTTTGATCGAGCGCGCCGCCAGCAGCTCGCGCGAGGCCTGGCGCTTGTGAATACCCAAGTCTTCTGGGCGGCGGATGACGCCACGATCACGCAGGTTCTCGACCGCGCGGCGATCGCGTCCCAGACCCACGGCGGTGTACCCGGCCACCCCGCGGATGGCTTGCTCGCGCTCCTCGGGCGTGCGGCACAGCAGCAGGTTGGCGATGCCTTCTTCGGTGACGATGTGGCTGACGTCATCGCCGTAGATCATCACTGGCGGCAGCGGCATGGCGGCCCGCTCGGCGAGTGCCCAGGCGTCCAGGCGCTCGACGAACGCCGGGGCCATATGCTCGCGGAACGTCTCGACCATCTGCACCACCAGTTTGCGCCCACGCGGCATCCTGCCGGGCCGGGCGGCCTCCTCGCCGGCCTTGAGCCAGGCGGGGCTGGAATGGCGCCGCCCACGGGCGTCAGCGCCCATGTTCGAGGCGCCGCCGAAGCCGGTGATGCGGTCCTGCGTGGCGGTGGAGCTGTTGCCGGCCAAGTCGATCTGCAGCGTCGAGCCGATGAACAGGTCGCAGGCGTAGTGCCCGGCCGCCTGGCAGAACGCGCGGTTGGAACGCATGGATCCATCCGGTCCGGTGAAGAACACATCCGAGCGGGCTCGGATGTAGTTCTCCATGCCCAGCTCCGAGCCAAAGGCGTGGATCGACTCCACGAACCCCGACTCGATCGCCGGGATCATCGTCGGGTGCGGGTTGAGCGCCCAGTGGCGGCAGATCTTACCCTTTAGCCCCAACGCGTCTGCGAAGGTCGGCAACAACAGCTCGATGGCGGCGGTATCGAAGCCGATGCCGTGGTTGAGCCGGTTGATGCTGTACTCGGCGTAGATACCCTTGATGACCATCATCGCCATCAACACCTGGATTTCCGAGATCTGCGCCGGGTCGCGGGTGAACAGCGGCTCGATGAAATGCGGCCGCGGGCTGGGCACGACGAAACTGACCCAATCCGCCGGGATATCCACGCGAGGCAGTACGTCCACCACCTCGTTGACCTGGGCGATGACGATGCCGTTGCGAAACGCCGTGGCCTCGACGATGGCCGGGGTGTCCTCGGTGTTCGGCCCGGTGTAGAGGTTGCCGTGGCGGTCGGCGGCCTGGGCGGCAACCAGCGCGACCCGCGGCGTGAGGTCGACGAAATAGCGGCCGAACAGCTCCAGATACGTGTGGATAGCGCCGATCTCGATCTGCTTGTCGCTGACCAGTTGCGCCAGCCGCCCGCCCTGCGGCCCGGAGAACGAGAAGTCCAGACGGCGGGCGATCCCGCGCTCGAACACATCGATGTGCTGCGGGAGGGCCAGGACCGATTGCACCATGTGCAGGTCATGCACCCGCTGCGGGTCCACAGCGCAGAGGCAGTCGGCCAGAAAATCCGCCTGTTTCTGGTTGTTACCCTCCAGGCACACTCGGTCACCCGGGCGGATGACCGCCTCCAGCAAGGCGACGGCGGCATCGCTGGAGACGAGCTTGCCCCGCGCCAGGGGTGCTGCCTGCTCCAGGCGCCGCGCGCGGTCGTTGGCCAGGGTGTTCCAGTCCCGTTCGGTCATAAGGCAGGCCCCATCAACAGGTTGGGCAACCAGGTGGCGATACCGGGGAACACGCACAGGATGACGATCGCCAGGACCATCAGCAGCACGAACGGCAACGCGCCCCAGAGGATGGTCGTCAGGCGGATATCCGGGGCGATACCGTTGATGACGTACAGGTTCAGCCCCACCGGTGGGGTGATCAACCCGATCTCCAGGTTGATGGTCAGCACCACCGCAAACCAGTACGGGTCGAAGCCCGCCTGGGTGATGATCGGCAGCAGGATCGGCGCGGTCATGAGAATTACCGCCACCGGCGGCAGGAAGAAGCCGGCAACCAACAGGAACAGGTTGACCAGGCCCATCATCACCCAGCGGCTGACCTCCAACGCGGCGATCCACTCGGCGATCGACTGCGTCACGAACAGGCTGGAGAGCGTGTAGGAGAACAGCTCAGAGGCGGCGATGATCATCATGATCATGACGCTCTCGCGAGTGCTGATACGAAACACCTCCCAGATCTGCCCTGGACGCCACAGACGGTAGATCACCGCCACCAGCAGGATGCAGAACACCGCGCCGACGCCGGCGGCCTCCGAGGGGGTGGCCACGCCACCGTAGAGCACGTACAGAATGCCGGCGATGATGGCCAGGAACGGCAGCACCCGCGGCAACAACGCGAACTTCTCCTTGAGCGTGAAGTGCCGCGTGATCGCACCGGCGTTCTGACCGTTGCGCCATGCGTAGAACACCGCCCAGCCCATGAACATCGTCGTCAGCATCAGCCCCGGCACCAAGCCGGCGATGAACAGCCGGCCGATGGAGGTCTCGGTGGAGATGCCGTAGACGATCATCGTCACGCTGGGTGGGATCAGTATCCCCAGCGTGCCGCCAGCGGCGATGGACCCGGCGGCCAGGGAGTCGGGAAAGCCGCGTTTGCGCATCTCGGGAATGCCCATGCGGCCGATGGCCGCGCAGGTGGCCGGGGACGAGCCGCTCAATGCGGCGAAGATCGAGCACGCCCCAATATTGGATACGACCAGCCCGGCGGGCACCCGGTACAACCAGCGATCCAGCGCCTCGTACAGATCGCGCCCGGCCGGTGAGGCCGCCACCACCGCGCCCATGACAATGAACATGGGGATGGACACCAGGGTGAATTCGCTCAGGCCGGCGAAGAAAATCTCGCTGACGAAGTTCAGGCTGTCCAAGCCATCGAACCACGCCAGGAACGCGATGGACACGAACCCCAGCGCGAAAGCCACCGGCATACCCGTGGCCAGCAGCACCACGATGACCACACAGGCCAGGGCACCAACCTCCAGCGGACTCATGCGCGGATCTCCGGGTCAGAGACAGATACACCGTCCGCGGCAGGCATGCCGAATGGCAGCTCGCGGCCGCTGATCAGGCAGTACACATCCACCGCGTATTGCAGGGTCAGCAGGCCCACGCCCAGCGGCAGGGGCAGCAGCGGTATCCACAACGGCGGCCCCCAGACCGTCTCGGTCACCCACCCCTCGCTCCAGGCTTCGTGGAAGTAGTGCCAACCTGTCCAGGCCAGCACCGCACAGAAGCCCATCGACAGGAGCGAAGCCACCAGCGCAAGAATCAGGCGCCCGGTCTGGCCGAGATAGTGCGGCAGCAGATCGACATTGACATGGCCACGGGTGAGCAGCACGTATGGGCTGCCGATCAGCGTAGCGGCCACGATAGCGTAGGTGACGAACTCGGTCTGCCAGATGGTCGATGCGTTGAGGATGTAACGCATGAACACCATCTGGCTGACGACCAGGCAGGCGGCGATCAGGCACAGGGCGGCGAAGACGCCACAGGCTCTCGACAGCCAGTGAACGGCACGAATCACGGCATCCAAGGGCGCATCTCCTTAAGGAGCCTGAGGACTGTCGTCAGTCCGACAGGCTCCTGTCGGTGTCACGGGATGGGGCTTGCCCCTGCGTCGGTTACTCGACCGCCAGAGCCTTGTCGAGCAGCTCCTGCCCGCCGGGAACCTCATCGGCAAAGGTCTTGTAGGAGGTCTCCTGGGCTATCGCCTTCCACGCAGCCGCTTGCTCGCTCGACATGTGGACGACTTCGACGCCGGCTTTCTCGAAGACCTCTTCCATCTCACCGTCCAGGTTCTTGGCCTGCTCGAAGAAATAGTCCTCGGCCTTCTGCCCGGCGGCGGTCAGCGCCTCCTGCTGCTCGGGCGTAAGGTCCTGCCAAGTGCGCTCGGAGATCAGCACCGGCTCGTACATGAACCAGAGCGCCGCATCGCCTGGGGCAGTCAGGCACTTGACCTGCTCGAACAGACGGTAGGAGACGAAGCTGCCCGAACTGGTATTGGCGCCATCGAGCACGCCGGTCTGCATACCGGTGTAGATCTCCGAGCTGGGCATGGAGCTGATCGAGGCGCCGGCGGCGGCCAGCATCTGCTCGAACGCCGGGCCGGCGGCCCGAAACACCTGCCCCTGCACATCCTCAGGGTTGAGCACGCAATTCTTGGACGAGGCGAATCCGCCGGCCAGCCAGGCATCGGCCAGCACCCGGATACCCGCCTCATTGATGATGGCTTTGATGTCGTCCATGAACGGCGAGTCGTTCAGACGCTTGGCGTGGTCGTGGTTCTTGACCAGACCGGGCATCAAGGTGGCACTGAACTGCGGGTGGCGCCCGCTCATGTAATCCAGCGGGAGTGCAGTAATGTCCAACTGCCCTTTGATCATGGCCGGCCATTGCTCGCGCGCCTTGAATAACGACTGCGCCGGATACACCCGGATCGTCAGGCCGACATCGGCGGCCTCGACCTCGCGGGCGATCAATTGGACCATCTCGTCGCGCACATCGCCCTTTCCGCCGGGGAACTGATGCGAGGCCTTCAAGACGGTGTCCGCGTTCGCGGCCAGGCTGGTGAACAGCGTGGCGCAGGCCGCGAGTGTCAGAGTGAGCGTGGTTTTTTGCATGCCTTCAATCCTCTCTTGTATATTTAACTACGGTTTTTGTATGCAAGAACCTATGCTTGAAGTTCTACATTGTCAAGAAAGCATCCAGAAGTCGTCTGAAGAGGACAATATGTCGTTATGCTGTTGCGACAACGTCGCGCCGGTTTGGAGAACTAAGCGGTGAGTAAATCTGCTGTGCCACGCACCCGGGGGCTGCGGGACACCCTCGAGGACGACATCGTCAATGGGAAGTACCAGCCCGGTGAGCGGCTGGACGAAGCGGTCCTGGCGGAGCGCTTCAAGGTCTCGCGCACGCCGATCCGCGAGGCGTTTCAACACCTGGCCGCCTCCGGCCTGGTCGAGATCGTGCCCAAGCGCGGCGCCTATGTCGCGCAGGTGGGGTTGCCGCAACTCATCGAGATGTTCGAAGTCATGGCCGAACTCGAGGGCATGTGCGCCCGCCTAGCGGCACGGCGCATCACCGAGACCGAAGCCGCCCGGCTCAATGATGCGATGGCCGCGTGCCGGGTAGCCGCCGAGCAGAACGATTCCGACGCGTATTACTATGCCAACGAGGCCTTCCATTACCTGATTTACCACGCCAGCCACAACGGCTTTCTGGTGCAGCAGGCCGGGCAGCTCCACACCCGCCTGAAACCCTATCGACGACTCCAGCTTCGGGTCCGCAACCGGGTTCGCAAGTCGTTGGACGAGCACCAGTCGATCGTCGATGCCATCCTCGCCGGTAACGAAGCGCGCGCGGAGGACCAGGCCAAACAGCACATCCTGATCCAAGGCGAGCGTTTTGCCGACTTCGTCGCCTCGGTGACACCGATGCCGCCAGCGGCGGCGGGGAGCATGGCGGAACGCGTCTAG
>CBFGWV010000068.1:0-18307 GCA_965652545.1 uncultured Candidatus Competibacteraceae bacterium
CAAACCGGTGATCCCAGGGGGCAGCCTGGCCACCAGCGGCCACCGAACCAAGCCCTTGAGGCCGGGTGGGCCGGGATCAGACCGTCGGCAGCATGGATGCTGCCGTCGAGCGCACACGGATGTGTTCACAGCGCGTCTGATCCTGGCCCACCCGGCCTCAAGGGCGGGAACCACGGCACAGATCACGGCCCGACCACTACCCCGCCGCCCTCCCCAGCGCCCGACGCATCGGCTGAAACTTCCGCCGGTAGGCCGACGGCGCCATACCCACCCGGCGCCGGAACAGCCGGCGAAAGAAGCTCCCGTCCTCGTACCCGATCTGCGCGGCCACCTCGTCCACCGGCTGATCCTCGCTCTCCAGGACCTGTTTCGCCTCCTCGATGCGCAAGGCATGGACATAGGTCAGTGGGCTCATACCCGTAGCCGCCTTGAAACGACGCTTGAACGAGCGCTCCGTCAACCCGCTGACCGCCACCATCCCGGCCACCGGGTTCGGGGTCGCATAATGCTCGGCCAACCACACCTGACAGGTCTCGATCACCTTGTCCTGCGTCTGGCGCACCCGCGACAACGCCGCATAAGGCAACTGCCCCTGGCCGTGCCAATCCACCAGATACAGCCGCGCCAGATTCATGGCTTCATCCTGGCCAAAGAACCGCGCCACCAGATACAACGCCAAATCCATCCACGTCGCCCCGCCGCCGGCGGTGATCAACCGATGCCCATCGCCGTCGGCGACGATCACCTGGTTGGGCTCCACCCGCACCGTCGGATGCGCGGCCTGCAACGTGGCGCAGTAAGCCCAATGCGTCGTCGCCCGGAAACCGTCCAGCAAACCCGACTGCGCCAGCATCATCGCCCCCGAGCACACCGCCGCCACCGTCGCACCCTGCGCATGGCAGCGCCGCAACCAACCCAGAACCGGCCCGTACTCGTCCTCCAGTCTTGCCCCAGGCGGCAGCAACAGATCGGGCATGCAGATCACATCCGGACACGCCGCCGTGGCGACATCCTCATCCGGATGCACCCACACCCCGTTCGCCGCCGCGAAAGGCGCCGCCTGATGCGCCACCACCCGGACATTGACCCGCGACGCCCCCGGGGTGCCGTGAATCAATAACGACCAGTCGCGCCCCACCGACGAGAACACGTCGTACAGCCCGTACAACACAGAGGTCGTAGCGTGGGGCGTGGCCAGCAGCACCACCGACAGGTTCGGCGACGACGACATCGGCAAATCCTCCGTTGAGCTCAGGCACCAACGGCCACCAGCGGGCAGCCGTGTCCCGGCACTTGAAGTTCCTCCAGCACCAGCTCGATCAGGTGGGCCGCGAGTGTATCGGCGCCATCGCGCGCATCGACGATAACGAAATCATTCTCGCCCAGCGTGGGCAGTCCGTCATCGCCATCCAATGCCTCCAGACGCGCATCCAGATGACGAGCCGCCAACACCCCCACACCGACGCCAGCGGCAATGGCCGCCCGCACACCGGTGACACTGAAACACTCCAGCACCGGAAACCAAGCAATTCCCGCCTGATCGAGCGCGGAACCGGCTACGGCCCGATACACACAATCTTCGCCAAAGGTCACCAGCGGCAACGGTCGCCGACGGTCGATCACCGTGTCGCGGCTGCGCACCCATAACGGTTGCTCGCGCCACAGAAACCGCCCCCCACCGCCGCTGGGCTGCTGGATGATGGCCGTGTCCAGATCGCCCGTGGCGACGCGGCGGCGCAGCACCGCGCTGGCATCCACCACCACCTCCAGACGCACCGCGGGGTGAAAGCGCTGAAACCGGCCCAGGACCCCCGCCAGCCGCTCGGCGATCAAATCCTCCGCACAACCGAAGCGCACCCGTCCTTCAAGATCCGAGCGGCGCAGCCGATCGACCGCCACATCGTGCGCGGCGAGTACACGCAAGGCGTCACTCATCAAGTCCCGCCCATCGGCCGTGGTCGTGATGCCGTCCGGACCGCGCCGCAATAGCTCGCGGCCGATGCGCGCCTCCAGGCGCTTCACCTGCCAGCTCACTGCCGATTGCGTCAAATGCAGCCGCTCGGCGGCGCGGGTGAAGCTCTGCAACTCGACGACGGCCACGAAGGCGCGCAACTGGGGGATCTCAAGACGCATGGCTTATGTCATGACTTTGTTTTGTGGATTTCCGAAGTATAACTTGATTTCTTTCTGAGCCATGGCCTGGGATCGTGCCGGCATCGACCCACGAGGAGCACCTGATATGACCGACCTGCTCAACCGACACCTGATCATCGACGGCCACCGCATCGCCTGTGGCGTGCATGGCGATGGCCCACCGGTGGTTCTGATCCACGGCACGCCGTCGCACAGTGCGATTTGGCGAAACGTCCTGCCGCGGCTGCGCGGGTGGCGCGTCCACGTCTTCGACCTGCTGGGCTACGGCGCCTCCGAGCGCCCGCTTGCGGCCGACACCTCGGTAGCCGCCCAAACGCATCTGCTCGAACACCTGCTGGACGCTTGGGCGCTGGAAACTGCCGATATCGTCGCCCACGACATCGGCGGCGGTATCGGGCTGCGGCTTGCCGTGCATTCACCGCGGCGGGTCAACAGCCTCACGCTGATCGACACCGTCAGCTACGACTCCTGGCCCTCCTCCACCTGGCAGCGCATCATCGCCGAGCATGCCGCGCAGCCCGGTGGACCGGATCCGGATAGCTTCCGCTGCATCCTGACCGGCCAGTTGCAGATGACCGTGCACGACCCGCTGCGCATGAGCGGGGAGGTGCTGGAGGCCTACCTGCGACCGATCACCGGACCGGTCGGACAGGCCGCGTTCTTTGCTCATCAAGTCGCCCACTATGACAGCCGCTACACGGCCGAGCTCACAGCGCAGCTGGGGCATCTGGCCATGCCGGTGCAGTTGATCTGGGGCGACGACGACCGCTGGCAGCCCCTGCATTGGGGAGAGCGTCTGGCGGCAGATATCGGTGCGCCGCTGCACGTCATTCCCGATGCCGGCCATTTCGCGATGGAAGATGCCCCCGAGGCGGTGGCCGGGCACGTCCTCGACTTTCTCCAGGAGGTTCACGCATGAGCATTCCCGCTACGATGTTTGCCGTTCGTCTCACCGGTGTCGGTGGGCTGGACAAACTCGAACCGGTGCGCCTGCCGGTGCCGCAACCGGCGGACGGCGAGGTGCTGGTCAAGGTCGGCGCCACCGGGCTCAACAACAGCGATGTGATGCTGCGCATCGGCGGCTACGGCCGGGAGGACGATCCGCAGGCCACCACCAGTTGGAAGCGCGATGCCGGCGGCTTTCCCGTCATCCAGGGCTCGGACATCGCCGGCGAGATCGTCGCTGTGGGTCACGGGGTCGACGGCGGACGGGTCGGCGAGCGGGTTCTGGTGAACCCATCGCTCTACCGGATCGATGGCAGCAACCCGGTCGATCTGGACTACCTGGGCAGCGAGCGCGATGGCGGTTACGCCGAGTACGTCAGCGTGCCGGCGGCCAATGCCCACCCGGTCAGCGACCGCCTGAGCCTTGCCGAGTGGGCAACGTTTCCGGTGTCTTATCTGACCGCCTTGCATATGCTCAACCGCGCCCGGGTGGCGGCCGGCGAGACCGTGCTGGTCACCGGCGCGTCCGGCGGGGTGGGCTCGGCCCTGCTGCAACTGCTGGCTGCCCGTGATGCCCGTGCCATTGCAGTCGTCGGTAACGGAAAAGCCGATCAGGCGCTGGCCTTGGGCGCCCTGGCGACCATCCCCCGCGACACGGCGGATCTGGCCGCCGCCGTGGAGGCCGTCAACGGCGGCCGGCCGGTCGACGTGGTGGCCGACGTCGTGGCCGGCCCGGCCTTCGGCACGCTCCTCCAGGCCCTGCGGGCGCAGGGGCGCTACGTCACCAGCGGCGCCATCGGCGGCTCGATGGTGTCGCTGGATGTGCGCACGCTATACCTCAAGCACCTGGATCTGCTGGGCTCGTCCTACGGCACGGCGGCGGAGTTCGCCGAGCTGATCGGCTTGATCGAGGCGGGGACGATCCGCCCCCTCCTCGCACGCACGTATCCGCTGAAGGCCTTGCGCGAGGCACAGGAGGCGTTTCTGGCCAAGCAGCATTTCGGCAAGCTGGTCGTGGTGCCGTGAGTCGTGAGCTGACAGCACCTACACGTAATAGTCCTTCAACGGCGGAAAGCCGTTGAATTCGATGGCGCTGTAGGTGGTCGTATACGCCCCGGTGGACAACCAGTACAAACGATCGCCGATGGCGAGGTTCAACGGCAGCGCGTACTTGTAATCCTCGTACATGATATCGGCGCTGTCGCAGGTGGGGCCGGCGATGATGACCTCTTCCAGTTCGCCGGTCTTCTGCGTGTAGATGGGGAATTTGATCGCCTCACCCATGGTTTCGATCAGGCCGGAGAACTTGCCCACGTCGGTGTAGATCCAGCGATGCAGGGCGGTTCTCGATTTGCGCGATATGAGCACGACCTCGCTCACCAGGATGCCGGCATTGGATATCAGCGACCGGCCCGGCTCGAGGATGATCTCGGGGAAGTCGTCGCCGAAGTCCTCTTTGATGAACCGGGTGATTTCCTGGGCATAGGTCTTCAGATCGTTGGTCTTGTTGATGTAATGGGCCGGGAAGCCGCCCCCGAGGTTGATCATCTTCAACTCGATGCCGTCCTCGTCACGCAGCCGGTCGAAGATGATCTTCACCTTGCCGATGGCCGCATCCCAGGCACCGATATCACGCTGCTGCGACCCCACGTGGAAGGAAACACCGTAGGGCACCAGCCCCAGGTCGCGCGCCAGGATCAGCAGATCCATGGCCATGTCGGTGTGGCAGCCGAACTTGCGCGAAAGCGGCCAGTCCGCCGTCAGCGTGCCTTCGGTGAGGATGCGGACATACACCTTGGCACCCGGGGCAGCCTTGGCGATGTTGCGCAGATCGGCCTCCGAATCGGTGGCGAACATACGCACGCCGCGCTCGTAGAACGCGCGGATGTCCCGGCTCTTCTTGATGGTGTTGCCGTAGCTCACCCGATCGGCGGTCACCCCGTGCGCCATCACCTTGTCCAGCTCGTAGATGGAGGCGATGTCGAACTTCGCGCCGCGATCACGCAACAGGTTCAGGATCTCCGGCGCTGGGTTGGCCTTGACCGCGTAGTAAATGCCCGCGTAGGGAAAGTTGTCCTGCAAGTCATCGTACTGACGGGCGATCGTCGCGGTGTCGATGACCACGAACGGCGTCTCCCGGGTGTCCGCCAACGCCCGCATGCGGGCGAAGGTCTCCGCGCTGAAGTACTCATGGATGTTTGCAGACATGACGCGGGCTCCAGGTCGGGGCAGTGCGGGAGTGGGGTCTGGATTCTACGGGACAAACCACGCCGTCCGCACGCAGCCTCGGGCCTGTGTTCAGTGCGAGCGCGCGCCGGGGCCACCCTCGCCGCGCCGACTGGCGTCGTGAAAGTTGCGCAACTCGATCAGCACGCGCTCGGCGATTCCCTCCATGCCCAGATCGGCCAGGCGGGATTGGGTGATGCGCTCGGGGTTCGCGAGGATCTCGCCCAGCGCGCCTTGCAGCGTGGACTTCACCTGCGGGTCGGCACCGGCGACGATCTCCAGGACGATGCGATGGGCGACCTGCAAGGCCTGCAACTCGGCCATCAGCCGCAACTGCGACTGGGAATGCTCGCTCACCGCCTGCGCCAGCCGCTGGAGCTGTCCTGCAAGTTCACTGATCTGACGGTCGTTCATCGGCCCTGCCCCCGTTGTTGGTCATGCCGTAAGGTACCGCGTCGGGCGGATCGAGGCACCCGGTCAAATCAACCAGTACGGCCCGCCGATGGCCACCGCGGTCACAATCAACCCCAGCGCGAGATTGACCCCGACGATGATGCGGATCTGACCCAACGCCTTGCCGCCGGCCGGCCAGTTCTCCGCCTTGACCGCGTGATGCAGGCGGCGATACGGCACAAAGAACAAATGCAGGAACAGCGCGATCATCAGCAGCCCGAGCCCATGCATGACATGCACGTACAACGGCGAGGCGCCCATGCCGCCGAACTTCACGCCGATCAACCCATAGCCGGTCAGCGGCAGGATGACGACCGCGCCCCACACCCAAAGGAAAAAGCGCTCGAACACCCCCTGCCACAGCATCAGCCGCTGTGGGGGCTGAAACTGCGCAGCGGCCACCGGCCGGAGAACCAGGTAGGCAAAGAACATCCCCCCCACCCAGACAACGGCGGCCAGGGCATGCAGGGCAAGGGCGATAGGAATCATCTGCGACTCTCCTCTTGGCGATAGCGAACGAGTGTCCGCCGGAAACAGACTCCCGCAGTGATGCGGTGGTTCAGTACACGGGCACACCGGGTGCCCGTACCGGCGCTACGGCGCGGCGACGGGTAACGAATCGCGGGCCGACTGGCGCTGCTCGCGCCAGAACACGAACAAGCCGGAACCGACGATGATGGCGATGCCGACCCAGGTCAGCGCGTCGGGAAAATCGCCGAACAGCAGAAACCCCAGAATGGTCGCGCTGATGATCTCCAGGTACTGAAACGGCGCCAGCACCGCCGCCTCCGCATAGCGGAAGGCATAGACGACCAGGATGTGCCCGACCGTCGCCACCAGACCGAGCCCGGCCAACAGCAGCCAGTCCCGCAGCGTCGGCCAGACCGGCGTCAACACGTCTACTCCACCCCAGGAGCCGCCAAGCAAGGCCGCCCCCATGACCAAGGACCCGAAGAACCCGGTATAGCACTGCATGGCCACCGGGTCTTCACCGCGCGCCAGCATGCGAGTCAGGGCAAGGTAGGTGGCGAAGCAGATTGCGGTACCCAACGGCAGCAGGGCGCTCCAACCCACCTGGGCAAAGCTCGGGCGGATGATCAACAAAGCCCCGGCAAACCCCACGACCACCGCCACGAGACGGCGCCAACCGACACGCTCGCCGAGAAACAGGGCTGACATGAGGGTGAGGATCAGCGGCTCGACGAAAAAGATGGCGATGGCATTGGCGATCGGCATGACCTTCAATGCCGAGAAAAACAACAAGGTGGCCACCGCCAGCAATGCACCGCGCAGCGCATGCAAACCCACCCGCGTCGGCCGCAGCGCGGCCGGCCCCAGCATGAACAGCATCACCGGCAGGAGAAAAAGCGTCTGGAAGACAAAACGCCCGGCCGCGATCTGCCCCACCGGCAGCGTCGCGGTGAGCACTTTGGCGAAGGCGTCGATACCCGGCAGGATGATCATGGCAATGACGATCAGCAGCATGCCATCCACGGCGGTGGCCCTTCGTACAGCCGGATTCGAGGCGACGCTCATTAAACACAACTCCTGCGGATTGTCCCCCGGCGCGGCTCGTGGCGCGCCAGGCAAGCGACACATGGTAACCCTCCCCTTGAAGATGTCGTGCAATCATCGCCACAACGGATGACTCCCGGGTGTGCATCACAATGTTTCGGTGCACTTTTGTGGTGCGCAAATGTGACTTTTTGTCGTTGCCGACACCGGTTTTTACATTTACCTCTGTACTTGTGGCGTTCTGGCGCGAAACTTGAGTGTAGGGATTCGCCCAACCCTATGGGAGAACGCCAGCATGGGGCATCCAGTGGTCGACCAAACGTCCGTTCATGCTTTTCCACAGATCATCGCCGAGTTGATGGAGCGCATCCGTCAGCGTTGGACCGGCGCGATGATGTTATTCACGGATGAAGACCGCATGGCCCAGATCAACCTCGTGGAGGGTGATATCGTCTTTGTGTTCTTCCGCGCCCGACGGGGCTTGGAAGCGGTGTCTGCGATTCGCGAGATCCCCCAGGCCAGGCTGCTGTTCCAGGACGGCGTCAAGCCGACGATTCGCGAAAAAATGCCGCCGAACGCCGATATCCTGGCCATCCTCAACCCGCAGGATGCGCCAGCCCCTGCACCGGGCGGCAGTGGCGCGACGACGCTGAGCGCCGAGCAGGCCGCCGCCCTGGAGTCGGAATTGGTGGGCTATATCGGGCCGATGGCCGGCTTTCTCTGCCAGGGTGAGTTCGATCGGGGGCTGTCGGCCGACGCGCTCATCGACGCCTTGTGCAAGCACATCCCGAGCGACAGCGAGAGCAGGCAGTTTCGCGAACGGGCACAGCGGATTCTCGGGGCGGGGTGATCACCCCGCCGGGAGCGGTGAGCGGCTTTAGGCGACTTCGATGTTGTACAGCGCCTTGTCCAACCGCCGGAACACATCCGAACGATTGAACGGCTTGATCATGAAGTCGTTGGCGCCGATCTTGGTGGCCCAGAAGTTGTCTATGGCGACGCGGTTGCCGCTCATGATGACGATAGGGATGCCGGCGGTCTGCGGGTCGCGACGCAGGGCGCGGGTGGCCTGGAAGCCGTCCATGTTCGGCATGACCAGATCCATGATGATCAAGCGGGGCTTGTGCAGCTTGGCGATGGATACCGCCTGCCGGCCATCCTCGGCTTCCAAGGTCTGGTAACCGCCTTGCAGCAGCATGCGTTGCAGAACGACGCGAACGGTTCTTGAGTCATCGACCACCAGAACGGTGGGTGCATCGGTGGGTGCGATACGGGGGTTGCGACGTCGATCACGGAAGCGATCCGCCTCGTCCGTGAGTTTCGGCCGTGTCGGCCGGAGAACGTTTCCTAGCCATGCCAGCGCCATAGTGTTACCTCCCTGGGCGGTTTTTTTATCCACGACACCTTTAATGTGTCGGGTTTGAGAGGCAATGTCCAGCAGTAGTTGTTAATACACATCAACAACGACGGACCCGAGTTTATCGCCCCGCTCAACCCGTTCATGAGCGGCCGCGATATCGGCCAACGGGTAACGCTCGGCCACCGAATGGGTCAGCACGCCAGACTCCATCAACCGCGTCAGGCCGTTGACAGCCGCGGCACGGGCCGCGGGGGTCAGCCGATAGACGAGCACCAGGCGAAGCGTCACATCCTTGAACAGCAGTTCATAGAACGGCAGCGCCGGTTGCGGCTGCTGGGCCGAGCCATAGGTGGCGATCACGCCGTTGGGGCGGATCATGCGCGCACTCGCCGCCAGATTGGCCCCGAACTCCAGGTCCACGATGCGATCCACCCCCCGCCCGCCGGTCAACGCCAGCACGGCCTCGGCAACATCGTCCTCGCGGTAGTTGACGATGTGATGCGCGCCGGCAGTCTTGGCATAGGCGGCTTTCTCCGGGTTACTGACAGTGGCGATGACCGTCGCGCCCTCCAGCACCGCCATCTGGATGGCATAGCGGGCGACCGTACCCGCACCACCGGTGACCAGCACTGTCTGGCCGGTCACCGAGCCATCGGCGTAGACACAGCGGTATGCGGTCATTGCCGGAATACCCAGGCAGGCCGCGGCGGCGAAGTCGGTGTTGGCCGGTAAGCGTACCGCCTGCGCCTCAGGCAGGGCGATGAACGCCGCTGCGCTGCCCAGGGGGCGCTCCCACTGCGCGTTCCACAGCCACACCCGCTCGCCGATCCGCTGCGAATCGACGCCCTCGCCCACCGCCTCGACGACCCCGGCCCCGTCGCTGTGCGGGACGATGCGCGGAAACGGCATGCCACCGGCCCGCGCGCCGGCGCGCAGCTTCACATCGGAGGGATTCACGCCCGAGGTATGCACGCGGACAAGCACCTCGCCAGCCGCCGGTGTCGGTGTTTCCATCTCCCCCAGCTGCAAGACCTCGCGGGCCGGACCGGTGCGGGTGTACCAGGCTGCTTTCATGACGGCTCCTCTTTCCATCGGGCGCGGGTTCGTTGAACAATCGCTACCGTATGGTGACCCCGCCGGACGAAAGACGGAACCCCGGCGGCTTCTGCGATCGACAACCACAAAGGGTCTCGATGCATATCGACAGCACATTCGACGGCGGCAATATCGAGGTCGTCAGCATCCAGGACGGCACCGCCGAGCTGCGTATCCGCAACGACAACGCGTCGGCGTTTCTCCAGTGGTTCTGCTTTCGCATCGGCGGCGCACGCGGCCGCGCCCTGACGCTGCGCATCGTCAATGCAGGGGACTGCACCTACCCCAGTGCATTTCAGGGTTATCAGGCGGTCGTATCGCATGACGGCGACGATTGGCGACGTACCGATACGGACTTCGACGGGCAGGTGATGACCATCCGCTTGACGCCGCAGCGCGATGTCGCATGCGTTGCGTATTTCGCCCCCTATCCCCTCGCCCGCCACCAGGCGCTGATCGACCGCACCCTGGCCTCGCCGCAAGTGCGCCACGAGGTTCTGGGCACGACCCTGGACGGACGCAGCCTGGACCTGTTGACCTTGGGCGAGGCTGGAAGCGGGCGCAAAGTCTGCTGGGCGATTGCCCGGCAACACCCCGGTGAAACCATGGCACAGTGGTGGATGGAGGGTTTCCTCGAGCGCCTGACCGATGGCGAAGACCCGGTATCGCGCGCGCTGCCCCGACATGCCGTACTCCATATCGTGCCCAACATGAACCCCGATGGCAGCGCCCGCGGCCACCTGCGCACCAACGCCGCCGGCGTCAATCTCAACCGCGAATGGCTGGAGCCGAGCCTGGAGCGCAGCCCGGAGGTGTTCCGGGTGCGCGAGCGCATGGCGGCCACCGGTGTGGATATCTGTATCGACGTCCACGGCGACGAAGAACTGCCGTACAACTTCCTGGTCGGCTACGAAGGCATCCCCGACCTGGACCGCGCCCACCAGGCGCGCTTCGAGCGCTTCCAGGCCACGCTGGCGGCACTGACACCGGATATGCAGACCGTGCGCGGCTATCCGAAAAACCCACCGGGCACGGCCAACCTCAGCTTGTGCACCAACTACATCGCCCACACCCACAAAGCCCTGGCGATGACCTTGGAGATGCCGTTCAAGGACACCGCCGACACGCCCGACCCGATCCGCGGCTGGTCACCGGGACGCGCGCGGCATTTGGGTCGGGCGTTTGTGGATGCGCTGTATGCAACCTTGATGCGGTAGGTGGGCGTTTATTAAGCCCCCACCGTGGCCGCCGCCTCGTTCACCAGACGCCAAGTCGTAGCGTCGATCGGAATGCCCTCGGCCTCGCGCCGACGGCGTGTGCGGCGCTCCGGCTCACCCGGCAGCAGGACCGGCTGGCCGGGCTGGCGCTGCGGCGAGGCGGTGAAATAGGCCAGGCCGGCGAGAAGATCGCGCTGCCAGCTTGCGGCGCCTCCCAGGCGCTCGGGGTCGATGATGACCGAGAGCATGTTGTTGACGTAGATATCGTCGGTCTGAGTCTCCGGGTGCAAGCTTCCGCCGCCGGTCAGGGCGCCGGCGAGGATGTCGCACATGAGCCCGAGCCCCGAGCCCTTGTGGTCGCCAAAGGGCAGCAGCGCGCCCAGCGGCGATTGATAGACCACGGACGGGTCGGTGCTGGGCCGGCCGTCAGCATCGATGAGGTAGCCCTCGGGCACTGTCAGGCCGCGATTCATGGCGATGCGCATCTTGCCCTGGGCGACACGGCTGGTGGCGAAGTCGAGGATCAACGGCGCATCGCCGGCGCGCGGGACGCCGATGGCGATGGGGTTGGTGTGCAGGCGCGCGTCGGCGCCGGCGAAGGGCGCCACCACCGGTGCGGCGTGGATGACGTTGACCAGATGCAGCGAGACCAGCCCGGCGTCGGCGCATTGTTCGGCCCAGTGGCCGATACGGCCGACATGATGGCTGTTGCGCAGGCCGAGAATGACCGACCCGAACTCGCGGGCGCGGGCGATGCCAACGTCCATGGCCTCCACCGCCGTGGACTGGCCAAAGCCGCGATGGGCATCCAGGGTGATCAGGGTACCGGCGTCGACCACCACGCAGGGGCGGGTGTCGGGGATGACCTTGCCCTCGCGCACCATGCGCAGGTAGAGCGGTATGAGGCTGATGCCGTGCGAGTCGTGGCCCATGAGGTTGGCCAGCACGAGATGGTCGGCGATGCGACCGGCCTCCAGTGGACCGCTGCCAGCGGCGCGGAAGATCTGCGCCACGCGGGTGCGCAGCGCAGCGGCATCGATACGATGATCGTCCGTGCGTTCGGCGTTGAAACTCATGACCCGTCCTGCGCCAGCAACACCCCGGGGTTCATCCGCGCTGCAGGATCCACCAGGCGCTTGAGACCGGCCATGAGCTCGAGCCGCAGCGGATCGCCCAGACGCACCAGTTCGTCGGTGAGCTTGCGGCCGATGCCGTGTTCGGCGCTGAAGGATCCGCCGTGTGCCAGCGCCAGATCGTGCACGCGGGTTTGCAGGTCCGCCTTGACCGCTTCGGGATCGGGTAGGCTGCGCCAGTAGGCCTTATCGAACATGGCGATGTAATGGACATTGCCGTCGCCGAGATGGCAGACCACCACCGGTCGGGCGGCGGGGAAATGCTCGGCCAGCAGGCGGTCGGCCGCCTCGATGAAACCGGGTACGCGGGAGACGCGGACCGCGATGTCATGGGTCAGCCCGTAACCGCCCACCGCGTTGCCTTCCGAAACCGAGTGACGCACCCGCCAGAAGTCCTCGGCCTGGGCGAGGCTGGCGGCGATGACGGCATCGCGCGCACCGCCGGCCTCGAGCACGCTGGCCAGGGTCGCCTCCAGGCGCGCGGTCAACGGGGCCTCGGGGTCGGCGTCGCCGAGCTCGATCATCACCGACCACGGCGGCACCGCCGCAAACGGGCAGCGGGTGCCGGGGACATGGTCGAGCACCAGAGCGATCTCGCTGCGCGAGAGCAGTTCGAAGGCCATGATCGTCGCATCGAAGCTGTCCTGGAGCCGGGCGAGCAGATCCAGCGCCTGTGCGGGCGAGTCCGCCGCCACCCAGGCATGTGCGGATGCCCGAATCGCGGCATGCAGACGCAGCGCCGCCCCGGTCACCACACCCAGTGTGCCCTCGGCACCGACGAAGAGCTGCTTGAGGTCGTAGCCGATGTTGTTCTTCTTCAAGGCGCCCAGATCACGCAGGATGCGCCCGTCCGGCAGGACCACCTCCAGCCCGCAGACCAGATCGCGCATCGGTCCATAGCGCAACGCGCCGGTACCGCCGGCGTTGGTGGAGATCAACCCGCCGATCTGCGCGCTGCCTTCGCTGCCCAGGTGCAGCGGAAAGCGTCGGCCGACGGTCGCCGCGGCCTCATGGACACGGGTAAGCACCACACCGGCATCGACGGTGATGACGTTGGCGCTGCGGTCGACCTCACGGATGCGGGTCATCCGCCCAAGCGCAAGCACCAGCCCCGGGGCACCGGGCGCGCGTGGCACCGCGCCGTAGCACAACCCGGTATTGCCACCCTGGGGAAACACCGGCAGACCGGCGGACGCGGCCAGGGTAACCAGCGCCGCCACCTGATCGGTGTCCGCCGGCATCACCACAGCCAGCGCTGCCCCCGTTTCCCGGCCTCGCCAATCGCGCAGATACGGCGCCATGGCGTCAGTATCGGTCACGACCGCCGCGGTACCGACGATGGCGCGCAGCGCCTCAAGAAGGGTTTCGGACATGGTCGGCAATCACCTCACACACGCAGTGAATCATGCCGCCAACGCGGCCAGGGCTTGCCGCAGCCCAACCTCGGTGGCCGCCTGCGGTGCTTCCAACGGCAGGCGCACTGACCCCACGCCGTAGCCGATGATCTCCAGCAAGCGCTTGAGCGGGCCGGGATTGGTTTCGGCAAAAACCGCCGTGGCGAGCGCGTCCAGCGGCCGCTGCAAGGCCAGTGCGTCACGCAGGCGACCGGCAGCGGCCAGGGTCATGACCTCCACCCACTGGCGGGGGAACGCATTGGCCGTGGCCAGCACGCCGCCGCGGGCACCCAGGGCCATATGGGTGGCGAACAGCGGCTCTTCACCGCTGAGCACGGCCATGTTGTCGCCGGCGTACTGGATAAGCTTGATGAACTCCGGCACGTCGTAGCTGGAGTACTTCATGCCGATGATGCTGCCGTCCTCGGCCATCGCCTGCACTGTCTCGGCCTTGAGCGCCACGGTGGTGCGGCGCGGGATCTCATAGGCCAGCACCGGCAGGTCCACCGCCTCGCGGAAGCGTCTGAAATACGCCCGCACGCCGTCCTGGGTGCCGGTGGCGTAATACGGGGTCACCGTCATCACCGCCGCAGCGCCCACGGCGGCGAAGTCACGCGCCGCCTCAACGGCATCCGCGAACCCGGTGCTGAGCACGCCGGGAATCACCGGCACACGGCCGTCGGCGGCCTCGACGGTGGCACGAACCACTTCGCGCCGCTCCGCCCGCGACAAAGCGGTGTATTCGCCGGTACCGCCGATGGGTACGAGCCCCGCCGCCCCACCGGCGATCTGGTGCTCGATCAGGCATGCGAGTACGGCGGCATCGACGCGGTCGTGCGCATCGAACGGGGTGACCAGCGCGGTGTACAAACCGGTCAAAGTGTCAGCGTCCAGCGTCATGCGGGTGCTCCTCTAGAGAAAGCCGAACCATCGCGGCAAGGTCAGCGAAATGGCCGGGATGTAGGTCACCAGCAGCAGCACGAACAAGCTGGCGGCAAGAAACGGAAGGGACTGGCGCACGATCGCGCCCAGAGGCTCGCGGCTGATGGCCGCCCCCAGGTACAAGGCCAGACCGTACGGTGGCGTCATCAGGCCGATCATGACGTTCACCACCATGATCACGCCGAAGTGCACCGGATCCACGCCCATAGCGACCAGAATGGGCGTGAACAAGGGCGCAAACAGCAACAACTGCACCGAGTCGCCAATCCACAATCCATTGATGAGGAAGAAGATATTGAGCGCCAGCAACAGCATCCACGGTTGCAGGTCCATATCGGCGATCAGCGTCGTCAACTCCGTGGGCACGCGTTCGTTGGCCAGAATCCAGCTGATGATGGTGGCGAAGCCGACGATCAGGTACACCGAGGCCGAGGTGCGCGCGGCGCGGTCGAGGATGGCCCACAACGCCTTGAGCGACAGGTTGCGATAGGCCAGAACACCGACCAGCAGGGCATAGCCGACGGCAATGGCCGCCGCCTCGGTCGCGGTGAACACGCCGGAGATGATCCCGCCCATGATGATCAGCGGCATGATCAGCGCCCAGAAGGCATCGAGCACGATGCGCACACCGATGGCCAGGCTCAGGGGCGAGATCGGGTTGGCCGGAAAGCCTTTCATCCGCGCCATGACGAACACCACCGCCATTTGCGCCAGCCCCAGCAGGATGCCCGGTATGGCACCGGCCAGGAACAAGGCGGCGACCGAGGTGTTGGTCAGGCTGGAGAAGATGATCAAGGGAATCGACGGCGGGATGATCGGCCCTTGGATGGCCGAGCTCACGGTCAGGGCGGCGGCGAAGTCCTTGCGGTAGCCGTCCTTTTTCATCATCTCGATTTCCACCGGCCCGAGGGCGGAGATATCCGCCAGGGCCGACCCGGACACCCCGCCGAAAAGCATCGACCCGACCACGTTCACATAGGCCAGTCCGCCGCGCATGCGCCCGACCAGCAGACGGGAGAAGTTCACCAGCCGGTCGGTCATGCCGATGGCCGTCATGATCTCGCCGGCGATGACGAACAAGGGGATCGACAGCCAGATGAAGACATCCATGCCGGTGAAGAACTTGTGGGCGAAGATCGACAGCATCGACGTCATGCCCGGTTCGACGAAGAAATACGCCAGCGCGGCGAAACCGACGGCGAAAATCACCGGGCTGCCGAAGATCAGCAGCGTCAGCAGCAGGCCGAGCACGACCCAGAGGGACAGGTCCATAACGGGTGGCTCCTACAGTTCCGAGCGCAACACGGAGGGGGGATGGGCCTCCGGCACACCGCGCAGCAGATCGCGCAGGGCCAGAACCACCATGTGAAAGAGCATCAGCGCCGCCCCGACGGGAACGGCCAGATACACCCAGAACCAGGAGATCTGCAGCGCCGCGGTGGTGCGCCGCAGGCCGAAGATCGCCTGATCCAGGCCTTGCCAGAACAACACCCCGAGCATGGCCGCCAGCAGCAGGCGGAACAGCGCATTGCGGTAGGCCAGCCAGCGCCGCGGCCAGATGTGGTCGAAGAAGTCGACGCTGACCAATTGCTCATCCTTCACCAACAGGCTGCCCGAGAGCATCACCACCCAGATCATCAGATAGCGGGAGGCTTCTTCCGGCCAGGGCAGGGAGAAGCCGAAGCCGTAGCGCAGGATCACTTGCACCAGCAGCATGGCGGCCACGGCGATCAGCATCAGCCGCGCCACTACACCGGTCACCCAGCCGATGGCATCGGCGATGCGTTCGAGAATCCTGAGCATGGGCAGCCTCGCGGGGTCGGACGGGTCAGAGACCGGCCTGGGCGTCGGCGACCGCCGCCTCGAGCTTGTCGATCCATTCGGCGCCGACGATACCGGTCATCAATTCGCGGATCGGCCCACGGGTGGCATCGACGAACTGCTGGAACTCCTCGGGCGTGGGCTGGTAGATCTCGACCCCGGCGGCGGTGATGGTCTTGAGGTCCTGCGACTCCTTGGCCTTGATCACCCCCAGCATGGCGAAGGCGGCCTCGCGTGCGGCGTGGTCGAAGATGGCCTTATCGGCCTCGGACAACCCTTGATAGAACTCTTCGTTGACGACGATCAGCGCCATGTTCACCAAGTGGTGGTCCAACGTGTAGTACTTCTGAACCTCCTGGAGATTGGCCAGCAGCATGGTGTAGGGCGCGTTTTCCTGGCCATCCACCACACCGGTCTGCAAGGCGTTGTAGAGCTCTGCCCAAGCGATCGGGGTGGCCGAGGCGCCCAGGGCCTGGACCATTTCCAAATGGATGGGAATGGGCTGGGTGCGGATCTTCAGGCCCTTCATGTCCTCGGGGGTATGGATGGGGCGCACGGAGTTGCTGAAGTTGCGGAATGCCGAGGGCAGGTAGGCGAGGATGCGCAGGCCGCTGCCTTCAGCGACGGCATCGGAGAGCTCTTTACCGAAGTCCCCGCCCAAGACCTCGCGGGCGATCTCGGTGCTGGGAAAGGTGTAGGGCATCTCCAGTACCTGGATGCCCGGGTAGTAGCTGGCCAGGTGGCCGGCGCTCAGTCCCGCGGCCATGTGCACGATGCCGCGCGAGGCCTGTTCGGCCAGGGATTCGAGATCGCCGAGCTGCTTGTTGGGGAAGACCTGTACGGTGTAGCGGCCATTGGATTGGCTTTCGAGTATCCGGCCGAAGACTTCGGTGAAGGTCCAGTAGGGGTTCTTGAGCAGATCGCCCTCCCCCTCGGTGTGAGCCAGTTTGACCACGGTCTGTGCGTGCAGCAGTGGGGCGGCGAGGGACAGGGCGGCGCCAACGGCGACCGCGGTGGTCAGCGATCGGATCTTTCGGGCAACGGACATGAATGTTCTCTCCTGACTAACCGCCTGATGACGGTCAACGCGTCTCGCCAGCCGGATCGGCAGCGATGGACACGCTGGTGACTAGGTTCTCCTCGTTGTATTCCCGCAGTCGCAGCACCAGGGCGTGATGGAGTTCCGCCGCCTGGGCTTGTGCGACATCGGGGTCGCGGCTTTCCAAGGCCGCGATCAATACCCGGTAGATGCCGAGCAATTGATTCAGGTACGCCGCCACGCTCTGGCCGTGGGGCGGGTTGTAGGCGAAGGGCAGGCGCATCATGCGCAGGCCTTGGGTGAGCAGGCTCTCGAACTGTTCGATGAGGTAGCCGTTGTGTCCGGCGGTGGCGATACGCATCACCAGCGCTTTTTCGCCGGCGGCGAGTTCACCGGCGCGGCGGTCGTCGCCCAGATCGGGGTAGTCGGCCATGGCCGCGAAGGCGTCGAAGGTTTCGTGGATGTCGGTGAGGTCAGAGGCGTGGCGCCGGCTGGCGGCCAGGCGGAAGACGGCACGGCGCAGCAGATCGACCGCCTCCATGAAGCGCGGGAAGTCCGGCAGGATCAGCGGCGTCACTCGAGTGCCGCGGTTGCGGCTGAAGCTCACCAGGCGATCCATCGACAGGCGGATGAGCGCCTCGCGCACCGGTGTGCGTGAGACCCCGTAGCGCTCGGCCATGCCGACTTCGTCCAGGTCCTGCCCCGGGCGCAGGGCCAGGCGCAGGATGTCTTCGCGGATGCGCTCGTAGAGTGATTGATCCGCCGCGCTGGCGACTTTGGGGATGCGGGCCATGAGGGGCGGGCCTTCTGTACGCAATGTGCATACAGCATATGAATACAACGTGTATACCGTCAAGCGGGTGGTGGAAACTGGTGTTTCATGCCCCCATGTTGTCTTGGAGGCTCGGCGTGGAGGGTGGCTTCGATCCCGCCATCCGGGTCGGGCAGGTCATGGGCCGACTCGCTGTGGACACGTCCGTGTGCGCTCGACGGCAGCATCCATGCTGCCGACG
>CBFGWV010000069.1:0-18127 GCA_965652545.1 uncultured Candidatus Competibacteraceae bacterium
GTGTAATCGTGTAGCTTCCTGGCGTAGGACCAGTGGAAAGCCAACATCGGGTAGCACACGCAGACACCCTATGAGCACATCGCCGGACGAGCAGTTCCTGTTGTCGACCCTGCCGCCCGGACGTCGGCAAAAGCAGCTTGCCGCCAGCGTGCTGGCACTCCTGTTGATCGGGCTGCTGGCTACCATACCTTTTGCGCAGCGGCCTTTGCCGGGTACTGAGATTCTGCTGTCGGCCTATGCCACGGCTGCGGTGGTCAATGAGGTGATCACCGCAGCCTTGTTGATGGCGCTGTTCTCCGTACAGCGCTCTCGCGCACTGCTTGTGCTTGCAGCGGGCTACCTGCTGTCGGGTTTGCTGGCGATCCCTTGGGTACTGACCTTTCCCGGCGTGCTCGCACCCATGGGGTTGCTGGACGGCGGGTTGCAGGGCACAGCGACCATTGCCGCCGTCAGGCGTATCGGCTTTCCCCTGTTCGTGTTCGCCTACGTGCTGATGAAGGATGAAGACCCGGCAACGCGTTTCACTCGCGGTTCGGTTCGGGGCGCCGTTTTTTACAGCATCCTCGCCGTGGTCGGCGCTGTCTGCGCTCTCACCGCGTTCGTTGTGACCGACAGCAGCTCGCTCCCCGGGTGGATGCTCGATACCCGGCGGGTTTCGCACCTTTGGCAGTATGTTGCGACAGGCGCGTGGATGCTTTGCGCGTCCACTTTGATCGTGTTGTGGATCAGGCGGCGTTCGATTCTGGACCTGTGGCTGCTCATCGTATTGTGTGCCTCGCTGATCGAAATCGTCTTGCTTGCCTACCTGGGGGGGGTCGTTTCAGCGTCGGTTGGTGGGCCGGGCGACTGTTCGGCCTCGCCGCGGCGAGTGTGGTTCTGTTGGTGTTGCTGTGGGAGATGACCACGCTTTATGCCCGGCTCGCACGGTCGGTTATCGCCGAGCGCCGTGCGCGCGAGACGCGGTTGAGCGCCATGGAGGCCTTGTCGGCGTCGATCGCGCACGAGGTGAACCAACCGCTGGGCAGTATGGTCACTAACGCCGATGCGGCGCTGCGCTGGCTCAAAAAGCCGGCGCCGGATCTGGATGAGGCGCGTTTGGCGTTGGGGCGTATCACCGACGACGGCCATCGCGCCGCCAAGGTGATCGATAGCGTCCGTACGATGTTCAAGCAGGAGGCCCGGGAACGTGTTGCGCTTGATATGCGCGATTTGATCATCGAGGTTCTCGGCCGTTGCCGGGTTCTGGCGAAGCTTGATCGCATTTCTCTTGAAACCGTATTCGACGACCAAACCCGGTTGGTGATCGGCGACCCCATCCAGCTTCAGCAAGTTGTGCAGAATTTGGTAACCAATGCGATCGAGGCGATGAGCTCGGTCGGTAATCGGGCGCGCCTGCTCCGGGTCAGCTGCGCACGGCAGGATTCGGGCACTATCATGGTGTCGATTGCCGACTCGGGGCACGGGTTCGATGCCGACGGCAGGCAGCGGATCTTTGAGCCGTTCTTCACGACGAAGCCGGACGGTATGGGGATGGGGCTGGTTTTTTCCCGATCGGTCATCGAGGCGCACGGCGGTAGGCTCTGGATGACCGAGAACGCGACGGGCGGCGCTGTTTTTCACTTCACGCTGCCCTCTGGCGACGACCGGGATCCGCCGACCCTGGGGCAGCGGTTATGACGGGGATTGCATCGACGGTGTTCGTCATCGACGACGATCCTTCGATTCGGGAGTCCGTCGGAAGCCTGCTGCGTGCCGATGGCCACGATGTGCGGCTCTTCGAATCGGCACGCGACTTTCTGGCCGAGACGCGGCCGAGCGCGCCGGGTTGTCTGGTGCTCGATGTCCGATTACCGGGCGAGAGTGGCCTCGAGTTCCAACGCGCGCTGCCGGGATTGGGTCTTGACCTACCCATCGTATTCATCACCGGTCATGGCGACATCCCGATGTCGGTGACCGCGATGAAGGCCGGGGCGATCGAGTTCCTCACCAAGCCATTCCGCGACCAGGATCTGCTCGATGCCGTTCAGCGCGGCATCGAGCTCGATCGCGAGCGGCGGGCGGAGTCCGTCATGTCGGCGCAACTGCAAGAGCGCTACGCCACGCTCACCCCGCGGGAACGTCAGGTCATGGCGCTGGTGAGTGCCGGGATGTTGAACAAGCAGATCGCCGCCGACCTGCAATTGAGCGAGATCACCGTCAAAGTGCATCGCGCAAAGGTCATGAGCAAGATGCAGGCAAAGACGCTGCCCGATTTGGTGCGTATCGCCGATAGACTCGCGGGCGATATCCCCAAGGGTTAATCGACCTATACCAAGACATAATTGCTCGCCCAACGGGCGTTTCCCGATACTCCTCTCCACGCAGTGCTCCTGGCTTGGTAGCCCACGCGCAAACGGGGAAGGCTGTGGAAAAGGGAAACGATCGATGGTTGGCAGATCAGCTGATTTCCATAGTCGAGCACGATTCTTCGGCGCGCGAGGCGCTGATGGGGCTTGTCAGGGCCCTTGGATTCAAAGTCGCCGGCTTCCGAAGTGCTACGGAGTTTCTTCTGTCGGCCGCGAGCCGGCGTACCGCTTGCCTGATTGCAGGTCTGCAATTGCCGGAGTCGTCCGGCTTCGATCTCTACCTTCGCCTCTCGAGTGAAGGAACCCCGATCGCCACGGTTCTGATTACTGCTTATTCCAACGAACTGGTGCGTCAACGCGTCTTGAACGCCGGTGTCGCCGGTTGTCTCACCAAGCCCGTCAATGCCGACGACCTGTTCGCCAGCATCTGTACGGCTCTCGGGCAAAACCACAGGAGTGAAAAGCAACCCATGAGCCAGCTCGCCATGAAGGACGGTACGCAGATCCACTACAAGGACTGGGGTGCCGGGCAACCGGTGGTGTTCAGTCACGGATGGCCACTCAGCGCCGATGCCTGGGAGGCGCAGATGATGTTCCTCGCCGACCGCGGATACCGCACCATCGGCCATGATCGCCGCGGCCATGGCAGATCCAGCCAGCCGTGGCACGGCAATGAAATGGATACGTATGCCGATGACCTTGCGGCGCTGATCGAGCACCTCGATCTCCAGGACGCGGTGCTGGTCGGGCATTCCACCGGTGGAGGCGAGGTCGCCCGCTACATCGGTCGCCATGGCACCCGACGCGTCGCCAAGGTCGTGCTGGTCGGCGCTGTTCCGCCGCTGATGCTCAAGACCGATGCCAACCCCGGCGGCCTGCCGATGGAGGTCTTCGACGGCATCCGGGCCGCCTCGCTGGCCGATCGATCGCAGCTTTACAAGGACCTCGCCGCCGGACCGTTCTTCGGTTTCAACCGGCCCGGCGCCAAGGTTTCTCAGGGGATGATCGATTCGTTCTGGCGCCAGGGGATGATGGCCGGCCACAAGAACACGTTCGACTGCATCAAGGCCTTTTCGGAAACCGATTTCACCGAAGATCTCAAGGCGTTCGACGTTCCGACCCTGATCATCCACGGCGACGACGACCAGGTCGTTCCGATCGATGCGTCGGCTCGCGCCGCGGTGAAGCTGGTGAAGGGGGCGATCCTGAACGTCTATCCCGGTGGCGCCCATGGCCTCGCCGACACCAGCCGAGATCAGCTGAATGCCGATCTGCTGGATTTCATCAATACCTGAACTGGCGAAGCCGGTCCAACCAAGGAGCAAATCCCGATGACCAACAAACCCGACCTTCTTACGGCGACCAACTGCCAGCTTATCTTTATCGACCATCAGCCGCAGATGGCTTTCGGCGTCCAGTCGATCGACCGCCAGGTGCTGAAGAACAACACGGTGGCGCTGGCAAAATCAGCGAAGGTTTTCGATGTCCCCACGACGATCACCACGGTGGAGACGACGAGCTTCTCGGGACACACCTATCCTGAACTCCTGGCCGTGTTTCCGGAACATCCGATACTCGAACGGACCTCGATGAACTCCTGGGACGATCAGAAAGTGCGTGATGCCCTGGCCAGGAACGGTCAGAAGAAAGTCGTCGTCTCGGGTCTGTGGACCGAGGTCTGCAACAACGGTTTCGCCTTCTCGGCGATGGCTGAGGGCGGCTACGAGATCTACATGGTTGCCGATGCCTCCGGCGGTACGACCAAGGAAGCCCATGACTACGCCATGCAGCGCATGATTCAAGCCGGCGTGGTGCCGATGACTTGGCAGCAGGTGCTGTTGGAGTGGCAGCGCGACTGGGCGCGACGGGAGACTTACGATGCGGTGATGGCGATCGTGCGCGAGCACTCCGGTGCCTACGGCATGGGCGTCGATTACGCCTATACCATGGTCCATCAGGCGCAGGAGCGGGTGACACACGGTCCGCGCCTCGACCCGATCGCAGCACAGTAGGGCTGCGCCGTGCAGACCGTGTCGAATGAGCCGGATCTGATCCTTCACAACGGCAGGATCAGTACGCTGGATAAGGCCAAGCCCGGTGCCACCGCCTTGGCAGTAAAGGACGGCAAAATCGCAGCGGTGGGGGAGGAGGCGCAGATCGTACCGCTGGCCGGAGCCGCGACACAGGTCATCGACCTGGGTGGGCGGCGTGTCATTCCGGGCCTCAACGACAGCCACCTGCATCTGATTCGTGGCGGTCTGCACTACAACCTCGAGCTGCGCTGGGAGAACGTGCCCTCCCTGGCCGATGCACTACGCATGCTCAAGGCACAGGCCGACAGGACGCCGGCGCCTCAATGGGTCCGCGTCGTCGGCGGCTGGTCGGAGTTCCAGTTCGCCGAACGCCGCTGGCCGACATTGGCGCAGATCAACGCCGCGGCACCGGAAACACCGGTCTTTATCCTTCACCTTTATAGCCACGCTCTGTTGAACGCCGCCGCGTTGCGCGCGCTCGGCATCGACCGCAATACGCCCAACCCGGCAGGCGGTGAGATACAGCGGGATGCCAGCGGCGAGCCCACCGGTCTGCTGATTGCAAGGCCCAGTGCCCTTATCCTCTACTCCACCCTCGCGCAAGGTCCCACACTCCCGGTCGAAGAGCAGATGAACTCGACCCGCCACTTCATGCGCGAGCTCAATCGCCTGGGGGTCACCAGTGTGATCGACGCCGGCGGTGGCGGGCAGCGCTTCCCGGAGGATTACGCGGTGATCGAGCGTCTGCACGACGCCGGTCAGTTGACGGTCCGCATCGCGTACAACCTCTTTGCCCAGAAGGCCGGCGAGGAGCGTTCCGACTACGAACGCTGGATCTCGATGGTCGAAGCCGGTGCCGGAGACGACCTACTGCGTGTAAACGGCGCCGGTGAGAATCTCACCTGGTCGGCGGCTGATTTCGAGAACTTTCTCGAACCACGCCCCGAACTGGCGCCGATCATGGAAGCCGAGCTCGAGTCGATCATCGAACTGCTGGCGGTCAACGAGTGGCCCTTCCGCATCCATGCCACCTACGATGAGACCATCGAACGTTTTCTAACGGTTTTCGAGCGCGTAAACGCTCGTCAGCCTTTCAACGCCCGATTCACCATCGATCATGCCGAGACGGTGTCCGAGCGCAACATGGAACGCATCAAGGCGCTGGGTGGCGGCATCGCGATCCAGCACCGGATGGCCTTTCAGGGCGAATACTTCGTTGAGCGCTATGGTGCCCGCGCGGCGCAGGCGACACCGCCCATCACCCGTATGCTCGAGATGGCGCTGCCAGTGGGTGCCGGCACTGACGCGACCCGGGTCGCGTCATACGACCCATGGGTCGGGCTCTACTGGCTGACCACCGGCAAGACGCTGGGCGGTCTGCGCCTGTACCCGCACGACAATACCCTCGATCGGGAGGCCGCACTGAGGTTGTGGACGGAAGGCTCGGCCTGGTTCTCCGGCGAGGAGAACGTCAAGGGCCGTCTGGCGCCGGGTAGCTACGCCGACATCGCCGTACTCTCCGCCGACTATTTTTCGATACCGCTCGAGGAGATTCGGGGCATTACCTCGGTGCTGACCCTGGTCGGCGGGCGCATCGTACACGCTGCCGGGGCGTTCGACGGTCTTGCCCCACCGTTACCGCCGGCAAGCCCGGACTGGTCCCCCGCTCGCACGTTCGCCAGTCCCGCTGCGCGCCGGTCGCAGGACGGTGCATCGCCGCCGCTTGCGCGTGCCTGCCATGACGGCTGTCAGAGCGCCTGCGGATTGCATGGCCACGGTCACCAGATTGCCTGGGCGAGTCCGCTGCCGATATCGGACAAGCGCGCCTTCTGGGGCGCGTTGGGGTGCTCGTGCTTTGCGTTTTGACGATCGCCGCTGCCGCACGGCGAGCACCTGGAGTGGAGCGATGACCGTTGAACCGGACAATCCTGACGCGACGATAGAGAAGGCCGCCACAGCCTCGGCCTTTGCACCGTTTCGGTCGCGCATCTTTGCGATGCTGTGGACGGCGACGGTCGTTTCGAATATCGGCACTTGGATGTACGCGGCGGCGGCAGGGTGGCAGATGACGGTCCTCGATCCTTCGCCCCGTATGGTCTCGCTGGTGCAGGCGGTCTCGACCCTGCCGATCTTCCTTTTCGCCCTGCCTGCCGGTGCCCTGGCGGATATCGTCGATCGGCGGAAACTGCTCATCATCGTCCAGTCCCTGTTGATGGGGATCGTTTTCATGCTGGCGGTGTTGACCCTGTTCGATCGGGTCACTCCGGTGATGCTGTTGGCCTTCACCTTTGCAACCGGTCTCGGTGCCGCCCTCGTCGCGCCGGCGTGGCAGGCGATCGTCCCGGATCTGGTGCCACGGCGCGATCTTCAGGCGGCGATCGCCCTGAACAGCGTTGGAATCAACGTCTCACGCGCCGTCGGCCCGGCGTTGGCGGGCGTGCTGATTGCCTGGTTGGGCATTGCTTCACCATATTTCGTGGATGCCGTCTCTTTCCTTGGCGTCATCGCCGTCTTGGTGTTGTGGCGTCGCCGCCTCGAGGCGACGGAGCTTCCGGCCGAACACTTCGTCGGTGCGATGCGCGCCGGCATGCGTTACGCGCGGGACAGCGGGCCGTTGCGCTCGACGTTGATTCGGGCGGCGGCATTCTTCTTTTTCGCCAGTGGCTATTGGGCGCTTCTGCCGCTTGTCGCCAAAGAACGGCTCGCCGGCGGGTCGCTGCTGTACAGCCTTCTGCTGACCTGTCTTGGCGTCGGCGCGGTGGTTGGTGCGTTCGCTTTGCCGCAGGTACGCAGGGCGATCGGTCCGGACCGGATGGTGGCGTTCGGCACGTTGATCACCGCGGCGGCTGTGCTTGCCCTAGCTTTGGTGCGGGAGGCCGTCGTCGTCGCAACGGCCTGTCTGGCCCTCGGCGTAGGCTGGATCGCCGTGCTCTCCAGCTTGAATGTAGCAGCCCAGGTCGCTCTGCCGGCGTGGGTGAAGGCGCGGGGGCTGTCGATTTATCTGGTCGCCTTCTTCGGGGCGATGACCCTTGGCAGCGTTTTCTGGGGCCAGGTCGCCGATTCGCTCGGTATCTCCGTATCGCTCTTGGTGTCGGCAGCCGGACTCATCGTCGCATCGATTGCCGTGCGGCGCTGGCGGCTGCCGGCCGGCGATGGGTCCGATTTCGTCCCCTCGATGCACTGGCCAGCTCCCATACTGGCCGATGGCCATCAGACTGACCGCGGTCCGGTAATGACCACCGTCGAATATACGATCGACGCCAGGGAGAGCGACGAATTTCTCTCGGCCATGCATGAGCTTGCCGGCGCGCGCCGACGCAATGGCGCCTTTGCCTGGGGGCTTTTCGAGGACGCCGAAGAGCCTGGGCGGTATCTGGAATACTTCCTCGAAGCGTCCTGGCTGGAGCACCTGCGCCATCATCGACGAGTCACCGAGGCCGACCGGACGCTGCAAGAGCGCGTCCGCCGCAAGCACACTGACGAGCATCTGCCGCGCGTCCGCCATTTTCTAGCCGCACCGAGACACGTGCCCGGGAAGGCGTCATGAGGGTCGCTACCGGTTAGACTGTTCTCGGTCTTGAGGCCGGTCATCCATCATGCCCATCCACACCCGCTCCATCGCCGAGCGTATCGATTGGTTGTTCGAGCACGCCCGCCATCACGGGCAGCAGTTCGCCAGCCCCGAGTCCACGCTGGCGCGCATGCGCTACATGGCCGAGCACCCGACGGCCATCGTAGCGCTCAAGTGCATGGATGGGCGGATCAACCTGCCGGTGGTGACCCACACGCCGATGGGTATCATCCAGCCGTTTCGCAATCTGGGCGGGCAGTTCGACCTGGGCTGGCCGCATCTGGGCGAGGTGCTCGCCCATCATGTGCAGGACGTGGTCGGGCACGGTCGCCGGGTGTTGATGATCATCACCTATCACTTCTCCCGCGGCGATCCCTGCCGCGGGTGCGCAGGTTTCGGTTTCGACACCGAGGCGGCCAAGGCGCACACGCAGCAGATCAAAGCGCAAGTCGAGCGGGTGTTCGGCACGGGGCACGGGGTGGTTTATCCCCTGGTCTGCGGCTTCGAAACCGATAGCGACGCCCTGGTCCTGCACGGCTGCGACGGCGCGGAGCTCGATCTGGCCACGGTGGACGACGAAGGCGCACTGGCGGCGCAGCTCGGGCGTCTGTATCCCGACATGGCCGCGGGCATGCGTGCAGATCTGCTGCCACTGGTCTGCGGGAATTTCCGTCATATCGTCGAGGTACGCCGACAGGATCGTGAGCTGGATATCGAGCACCGCGAGTGGATGCTGTGCGTGGGGCGCGGCTTCGATTGGTTGCACATGCCCAACCTGGCGCTGATCATCGGCCCGTACAGCCCCGATCTGGCCGATCCGGTGCGCAAGGCCGCCGGCATCATCCGCGCCAACATGGCGGAAGGACGCATCCCTGATGACGGTTTCCTGCTGCTGGCCTCGGTGCCGTACACGGACATCGGCATGGATCGGGCCCGCGCCGAGCTCAAGAGCCGCTTCCTTTGCCGTTTTACCGCCGAGGTCATCGAGCGGACCGATCCGGAACTCGCCGCACGCATGCATACCCGAACCGCGGTATTGGATTGGCGTTCGCGCGCACTGGAGGTGATCGATGACTGAGCCGGTGAACATCGGCGTGATTTCCGACACGCACGGCCTGCTGCGTCCGCAGGCGGTCGCGGCGTTGGCCGGCAGCGACCTTATCCTGCACGCCGGAGACATCGGTGATCCGTCGGTGCTCGATGAACTGCGGCGCATCGCACCCCTGGTGGCGGTACGCGGCAATGTGGATGTCGGCGAGTGGGCGCAAAGCGTCCCCGAGACGCAGGATCGCGAGATCGGCGGTATACGCATCCATCTGCTGCACAACATCGGTCACCTCGCCCCGGCGGTGGCAGCCGACGTCGTGGTGTTCGGCCATTCCCACCAACCGATGAACGAGCGACGCAACGGACGGCTGTATTTCAACCCCGGCAGCGCCGGTCCTCGCCGCTTTCGCCTGCCCATCGCGTTGGGGTGTCTGCGTATCGAGGGCAGCGACGTGAGCGGCGAGATTCTCGAGCTGGCCGTGTAGAATCCCGCTGCAACCTGGGCAAACCCATCGACTTGCCCGAGATTTCCTGACCTTGAACTCGATGCGCGTCTGAAGGCGTTGTGCCCCGAGCAAAAGCAGGCGCGAGCGTAACCCGTTGGGACACACTAGACTTGTTAAGCCTTTCTTGACGCGTTCTTAACGGCCGGCCGTTCACCGTGGCGACTCGATCGACACGATGAACAAGAGGATAATCATGAAAAAAGCATGGTTCGCGGTTGCTGCATTGTTGGTGTCCAGCGCCGCATTTTCGGCCGACGGCGTGGCGTGGGACTATTCGGGTGAGGCCGGGCCTGACAATTGGGCGAAATTGAGCCCCGAGTACGGTGCCTGTGCCGGGCGCAATCAGTCGCCCGTTGACCTGAAAGGGGTCATCGATGCGGCACTGGAACCCATCGCGTTCAATTACGAGGCGGGCAGTTCAGAGATCCTCAACAACGGTCATACCGTACAAATCAATACGCTCCCAGGTAGCACGATCTCCGTCGACGGCGTTGAGTTCGAGCTGAAGCAATTCCACTTTCATGTGCCGAGTGAAAACCTGATCAATGGCGAGTCCTTCCCTCTGGAAGGGCACCTGGTGCATGCGGACAAGGATGGCAACCTCGCCGTCGTGGCAGTCATGGTTTCTGAGGGGCAGGCAAACGATGCGTTGGTAAAAGCGTGGGCGCAGATGCCGGAGAAAGGCGAAACCCTGACCCTGTCGTCAGACATCTCTCCCCTGGAAATACTGCCCTCGAACCGTGAGTACTACCGCTTCAATGGCTCATTGACGACGCCGCCTTGCACCGAGGGCGTGCGTTGGCTGGTGATGAAGCATCCGATTTCGGCCTCTAAAGCGCAAATCGAGCAGTTTTTGCACGTCATGCACCATCACAACAATCGCCCCGTGCAACCCATCAACGCACGCCCTGTGTTGGGGTGATCGGCTTACCGCCGGGGCGTGGTCGGCAGGTCCGCCAGCGGGTCGCCATCGGGGTGCGGGGTGGACTGGATCGCCCTCAAGGCCATGGAGAACAGTTCGGCCAGGGATGAAACCTGGAGCTTGTCGTAGATATTGCGCCGGTGCACCCGGGCGGTCTCCACCGACATGCCCAGGCGGATGCCGATCTCCGGGGCGGACAAGCCTTGCAGCAAGAGTTTCACGACCTGCGATTCGCGTGGTGTGAGGCGGCTGGAGCCAAAGCGGTCCAGGGCATCCTGCAGGCGCAGGTGCTCGGGGTCGGCCCGGCCGCCTTCGGGCACCTGTCCGGCCATGTGGCGCCGGGTGAGGCTTGCGATCAACGGCAACCAAGCGTTGAAGACGACGATTTCCGACTCGTCGAAATCACGATCGGCGCGTTCGATGCACACAGCGAAGACGTCCGTACCGGTGATCGGGACGAGGAAGTTCACCTCATCGGCGACACCGGAGAGTTTGTAGTAGGCGTTGAAGTACTCGGTGGTGCGAAAGTCCGCCGGTGCGATGTCCTTCATTCGCAGCACCGCCGGTGCGGCCAGCTCCAGCGAGCGGGTGTAGAACGGGTCGAGCAGGTACGCGCCCTCGGCATAGCGCCCGGCGGTGTTTTGGCGCCGCGGGTTGCACAAGGCGTCGGTCAGTATCCGCGGACGACGGTCGCGGGCGTACAAAACCACCAGCGCGCTGTCAAAGCCCACCTGTAGGCGGACCAGGTCGAGCAGCGCCTGGCCGAAGCCGTCGCTGCCCAGGGCGTCCACCACTTCGGCGATGCCGGTGGTGAACTCTGCAAGGGCGAATGGGGTCACGGTGTCTTCATCGCTTTGTGCTGATACCCCCGTCGCGTTATTTACTCCCAGGCGGGGGTTTCGCACCATCGTAGCCTATGTTTGAAGGTTTACCGCGCGCTTTGCGGCAAGACCTGTCCTGACAGTCCACAGGCCTTTCATGCCTGCGAGGAGACCAGCATGTCCAGTTCCAAGGTTGCGGCAATGACCGTCGACACACCGAGCACCACCAACGCCGAACTCCAGGCTCTGCGCGAGCAGGCCGTGCCGCGTGGTGTCGCCACCATGCTGCCGGTGTTCACCGACCATGCACGCAACGCCGAAATGTGGGACGTGGAGGGCAACCGTTACATCGATTTCGGCTCCGGCATCGCGGTGCTCAACACGGGTCACTTGCACCCCAAAGTGAAGGCGGCGGTGGCGGCTCAACTCGATAAGTTCAGCCATTCCTGCTTTCAGGTCACGCCCTACGAGACCTACGTGCGCCTGGCCGACAAGCTCAACCGCCTGGTGCCCGGCCCTACGCCGAAAAAGACCATTTTCCTCTCCACCGGCGCCGAAGCGGTGGAAAACGCCATCAAGATCGCCCGTGCGCACACCGGCCGGCCCGGTGTGGTGGCTTTCGCCGGGGGCTTCCATGGCCGCACCATGATGGGCATGGCGCTCACCGGCAAGGTGGTGCCGTACAAGACCGGCTTCGGTCCGTTCCCCGGTGAGGTCTACCACCTGCCGTTCCCGGTGGCGTATCACGGTGTGAGCGTCGAGCAGTGCCTCAAGGCGCTGGAGACGGTGTTCAAGGCCGATATCGAACCGACCCGCGTGGCGGCGATCATCATCGAGCCGGTGCAGGGCGAGGGCGGGTTCTATATCGCTCCCCCGGCCTTCCTCCAGGCATTGCGCCAGCTGTGCGATCAGCACGGCATCGTGCTCATCGCGGACGAAATCCAGACCGGCTTCGCCCGCACCGGCAAGTTGTTGGCCATCGAGCACGCTGGCATCGAGCCTGATCTGATCACCATGGCCAAGAGCCTGGCTGGCGGTTTCCCCCTCTCCGCGGTGACCGGCAAGGCGGCGATCATGGACGCCCCGGCCCCCGGCGGGCTGGGTGGCACCTATGCCGGTTCGCCGATCGCCTGCGCCGCCGCCGAGGCGGTGCTCGAGGTGATCGAGGAGGAGAAACTCTGCGCCCGTGCCGATGCCATCGGTGCGCTGATGCAGAGCGAACTCACCGCCATGCAGGCCGATGCCCGCTTTTCCGGCCGTATCGGCGAGGTGCGCGGCCTCGGCGCGATGGTGGCGATGGAACTGGTCAAGAACGGCGATGCCGATCAACCCGATGCCGAACTGACCAAGGCGTTGGTCGGCCGCTGCGCGGCCAAGGGTTTGATCATCCTGGCCTGCGGCGTGCGCGGCAACGTGATCCGCTTCCTCGTGCCGCTGACCGCCCCGGATACACTGATTCGCGAAGGCCTCGGTATTTTGCGCGGCGCGATGGCGGAGCTTGTCGCGTAAGACGCTCGCGCACCGCCACGCGCCTGTCGGCGCGACGACTGCGGGGTTAAACCCGTAGCCGCCGCGCCGTTTTTCTTTGCGCTATGGTTACAGCGTTCGGTGTAATCGCCGTAGCCCACCCAACGGAGAGTCCCTGATGGTTCCTTTTGCAATTGCGGGCATTCAGATGCAAGTGCCCGTGATGCATGACAACGTGCAGGCCATGCTGCACAAGATCGACGTGACCATGGCCCGCTTTCCCTGGGTGCAGATGATTCTGTTCAGCGAACTGGCCTGCTGCGGTCCGGTGCCGAACAAGCCGGTCAGCCTGCCGGGGCCGGAGGAGGCCGCCTTGCAGGCGGCGGCGGCCCGCCATGGGGTCTGGGTGATCAGCGGGTCGATCTTCGAGCGGGGTGACGACGGGAAGTTGTATAACACCGCTTCAGTGATCGACCCGGCCGGTTACGTGGTCACCCGCTACCGCAAGATGTTCCCGTTCCGCCCCTATGAGCAGGAGGCCGCCGCGGGCAACAGCTTCTGTGTCTTCGATGTGCCCGACGTCGGCCGTTTCGGGCTGTCGATCTGCTACGACATCTGGTTCCCGGAAACCACCCGCACCCTTACTGCCATGGGGGCGGAGGTTCTGTTGCACCCGGTGCTCACCGGCACCACCGATCGCGATGTGGAGCTGTCCATCGCCCGCGCCACTGCGGCCCAGTTCCAGTGCTACGTATTCGATATCAATGGCTTGGCTGCCGGTGGTGTGGGCCGCTCGGCGGTGATCGACCCGGCCGGAACGGTGCTGTACCAGGCGGCCGGGCAGGACGAGATCATGCCGGTGGAGATCGACCTCGACCAGGTGCGGCGTCAGCGCGAAACCGGCCTGCGCGGTTTGGGCCAGGTGCTCAAGAGCTTCCGCGACCGCGGTGTGGACTTTACCGTCTACGATCGTCAATCGGGCCAAGATCAATACCTGTACAGCCTTGGCCCGCTGACCATGCCGGCGCAGGGCAGCGCCGCGGGGCTGGCGGCGGGTGCACCGTCGCGCCACACCGCGCCGGTTCCGGTCGGCAGTCCGTTTCCGCTGCCCGATACCGCGCAACCGCTTGCCGCGCCGGAGGTGCGGGAGCAGCCCAGTTTCGACACCAACAGCAACTAGAAAATCACCTGCCAAAGGAAGCTGTCGTGACCCAAGCGGATAGCAGACTCGCGCCCACCCACACGTCGCTCAACGACCACTACAGCGCTGCCCAGATCCGTATCGACCGCTGGACGGCGCTCAAGAGCCTGGCGAACCAGCTGGCCGGCAGCCGCCGCGAGCGGACCCGCAGCCACCTCATCGAAAAAGCCCGCAGCCTGGTACAGGCCCTGGAGCCCATCGAGATCTACTGGGCCTTTCCCGGTCGGCGCAGCTTCCAGCAATTGCGCCGGCACTTGCATCGCGAAGACCTGGACGCGTTCTCGGAAACCGTCACACGCATCGTGCGGGCGCTGTTGTCCGGGTCGTTCCGCCGCCGTTTCGTGGACATCAGCGGCGAGGGGGAGGTCGACACGGACGATGAGCAGGAAGCCGCCGAGACCCACGATGAGCAGGCCCTGGCCAAGCCGTACTTCGAGGTGCTGTTCGTCGATGGGCTGACCCCCTCGCAGGAAGAGGCCCAGCGCCAGGCCCTGCGCGAGATGCGCCGCTCGGACGACCCGTTCCTCTACGAGCAGGTGGTGGTCGGCAGCTTCGAGGACGCGCTGATCGGCGTGCTGTTCAACCACAACATCCAGTCGGTGGTGGTGCGTTACGACTTCCGTTTCGAGTCGACCAACAAGCTGAAGATGCTGCAGCGCTTTCTGCACCCGGCAGCGGTGGGCGACGAGGACATCGATGCCCTCGACCCCGAGCAATACGGCCCCGAGTTGTGCCGGATGATCCGCCGCGTGCGTCCGGAGCTCGACGTCTTCCTGGTCACCGACCGCTCAGTGGAGGAAATCGCCGGCACCGACCTCGGCGGTTGTCTTCGCGTGTTCTACAACCGCGAGGACTACATGGAGCTGCATCTGAACATCCTGCGTGGGGTGAACAGCCGCTACCGCACGCCATTCTTCACCGCCTTGAAGGAGTACTCCAAACAGCCCACCGGCGTGTTCCACGCCATGCCGATCAGCCGCGGCAAGTCCATTACCCGGTCCAACTGGATCCGCGATATGGGCGAGTTCTACGGCATGAACATCTTCCTGGCCGAAACCTCGGCCACCTCCGGCGGGCTGGACTCGCTGCTCGAGCCGGTAGGGCCGATCAAAAAAGCCCAGGAGCTGGCTGCCCGGGCATTTGGTGCCAAGCAGACCTTTTTCGCCACCAACGGCACCTCCACCTGCAACAAGATCGTCGTCCAGGCCATCGTGCGCCCGGGGGACATCGTCCTGGTAGACCGCGACTGCCACAAGTCGCACCACTACGGCATGGTGCTGGGCGGGGCGCGGGTGGTGTACCTGGACAGCTACCCGCTGTCGCGCTACTCCATGTACGGCGCGGTGCCGCTGAAGGAGATCAAGCACAAGCTGCTGCAACTCAAGCATGCCGGCAAACTGGACAAGGTGCGCATGCTGTTGCTCACCAACTGCACCTTCGATGGCATCGTCTACAACGTCGAACGGGTCATGGAAGAATGCCTGGCCATCAAGCCCGACCTGGTCTTCCTGTGGGACGAGGCGTGGTTCGCCTTTGCCCGCTTCGGACCGACCTACCGCCAGCGCACCGCCATGGCCACGGCGGCCACGCTGCGCGCCCGCTACCGCGATCCGGCCTACCGCGAACAGTACGAGCGCTTCAAACGTGAAAGCGAGGGCCTGGACGACGAGGCCCTGCTTGCGCTGCGCTGGCTGCCGGACCCGGACAAGGTGCGCATCCGTGCCTATGCCACCCAGTCCACGCACAAGACGCTGACCTCGTTGCGCCAGGGCTCGATGATCCACGTGTGGGACCAGGACTTCCACGGGCTGGTGTCGCAGGCCTTCCACGAAGCCTACATGACCCACACCTCGACCTCGCCCAACTACCAGATCATCGCCTCGCTGGATGTCGGGCGGCGTCAGGTGGAGCTGGAGGGCTTCGAGCTGGTGCAGAAGCAGGTCGAGGCGGCCATGTCCATGCGCAAGGCGATCGCCGCGCATCCATTGCTGAGCAAGTACTTCCAGGTGCTGACGGTGCGCGACTTGATCCCGCCGGAGTTCCGCGAGTCGGGCATCGAGTCGTACTGGGACCCGGAGCATGGCTGGAGCGACACCTGGGACGCGTGGGCGGCGGACGAGTTCACCCTCGATGCCACCCGCCTGACTCTGGCGGTCGGGGGGACCGGGTTCGACGGCGATACGTTCAAGAACACGGTATTGATGGATCGTTACGGCATCCAGATCAACAAGACCTCGCGCAATACCGTGTTGTTCATGACCAACATCGGCACCACGCGCTCATCCGTGGCCTACTTGATCGAGGTGCTGGTGCGTATCGCCCAGGGCCTGGACGGCGAGTTGGAGGACTGTAGCGCCATGGAGCGCAAGGCCTTCGAGCGCAAGGTCCACTCCCTGACCCACGACTACCCGCCGCTGCCGGATTTCTCACGCTTCCACGGGGCTTTTCTTTCCCCCGACGATCGCGGCACGGGGGAGGGGGATATCCGCACGGCGTACTTCCACGCCTATGACGAGGCCAACTGCGAGTACTTCCCCTTGAGCGGCGGGACGCTGGAGGCGGCCATGGATGCGGGGCGCGATCTGGTTTCCACAGCGTTCATCATTCCCTATCCACCGGGCTTTCCCATCCTGGTGCCCGGTCAGGTGATCTCCAAGGAGATTCTGCATTTCATGCGCGCGCTGGATGTGAAGGAAATTCACGGCTACCGGCCCGATCTGGGGCTTCGGGTCTTTACCCCCGAGGCGCTCGAGGCCATTGCCAGCGAGCGCGGCGTCACACCCTAACCCCATAGAACGCAAGGATAAGGAGAAGCCCATGGCCAGCCGCAAGAAGCTGAAGAACATCTCCGAGGTTCGTCGCTATTTTCATCGCAACGACAAGCCCATCTACTTTGTCAGCGCGACCAACTTCAACCTGCTCGGTATCGACGAGTGGGTGAAGAATTTCAAGTACATCAATTACATCGACTGCTACGACGGGCATCACCCCAATGTCTTCTGCCCCTCGGAGATTCCCCACGCCGAGTTCCAGTCGATCGAGGAGATCAACAATTATCTCCTCACCCACAAGGAGGTTATCGACTACATCGGCCAGCGCGAAGGCCAACCGAAGATCGTCTTCCTCATGTTCGATGAGCAGACCGAAAAGCTTGCCAAGGAACTCGGTGCCGAGGTGTGGTTCCCCAAGGCCTCGCTACGCACCCGTGTCGACAACAAGATCGAAACCGTGCGTATCGGCAACAAGGCCGGTGTGCCCAGCGTACCCAACACCCTGGCCGAGGTGGAGAGCTACGCCCACCTCATGGCGCTGAGCAAGAAGGCCGGCCTGGGCAAGGACCTGGTGCTGCAATCGGCCTTCGGCGACTCCGGACACACCACGTTTTTCATAAAATCCGAGGCCGATTTCCGCCGCCATGAGCACGAGATCGTCGGCCAGGGCGAGATCAAGATCATGAAGCGCATCCGCTGCCGCGGATCGGCCATCGAGGCCTGCGCCACCAAGCACGGCACCATCGTCGGCCCGCTGATGACCGAACTGGTCGGCTTTCCGGAACTGACGCCGTATCGCGGCGGCTGGTGCGGCAACGAGATCTTCCCCAACGCCTTTTCCAAGAAGGTGCGCGAACAGGCGCGCGATTACACCTTCAAGTTCGGTGAGCAGTTGCGCAAAGAGGGCTACCGCGGCTACTTCGAGCTCGACTTTCTCATCGACATGAAGACCAAGGATCTGTACCTGGGCGAGCTCAACCCGCGCATCACCGGCGCCAGTTCGATGACCAACCACGCGGCCTTCGCCCATGCGGACGCGCCGTTGTTCCTGTTCCACCTGCTGGAGTTCTCCGGCGTGCCCTTCGATATCGACATCGAGGCGCTCAACGGGCGCTGGGCGGACAAGGACAACATCGACTCGTGGTGCCAGATGGTGGTCAAGTACACCGAGGACAACCTCGATGTCATTACCGAGGCACCGCCCTCGGGTATCTGGCGGATGAAGGACGACGGCTCCGTGGAGTACGACCGCTTCGACTACCACCGCCGTGCCGTAGAGAGCGAGCGCGAGGCTTTCTTCCTGCGCATCCTCAAGCCCGGCGACTACCGCTACGAGGGCGCGGACCTGGGGATCATCGTCACCCGTGGCCGAGCCATGGATAACAACTTCCAGCTCACCCAGCGCTCGCAGCAGTGGATCGAGGGCATCCGCAAGCACTTCAA
>CBFGWV010000070.1:0-18031 GCA_965652545.1 uncultured Candidatus Competibacteraceae bacterium
ATCCGCTCCAGTGTGCCGTCGTCTCGGGCAGCGACGACGGCCTCATCGAACTGCGCGAAGATCGCGCTGGCGGACGGATGGCTGCGGCGGATGCCTAGGCGAAACTCGGATGCCGACAGGAACACACTTTCGTCCAGCGCATCGCGCAGGCCCAGGCCGCGGGCGTGGTATTTCCAGGTGAAGCTGGGCACGACGGTCAGGTCGCTATCGCCCGCGGCGATGGCCCTGAGCATGTGCTCCACATCGGGCACCACGTTGACATCCAGCCCCTTGAACAAAGTGTCGATGCGCGAGTCGCCTTTGTAGGTGGTGACGGAAAACGCATTGAGTTCAGCCGGCGCCGTGATCGCGCGTATGGCCTCGGCGCGCGGGTTGTTCTTGGCGAAGACGACCATGACCTCCGGGCTCACCAGCACCTGGGTGCTGAAGTCGGCGTACGTCAGGCGCAAGTCGGATTTGAGCGTACAGAACGCATCGGCGTTGCCGTCCTTGACCGCCTGCTGTGCCTGCGGCCAGGGCGCCGCCGAGGTGGTGAGCGCGATACCGCAGCGGCGGCCGAGGATCTCATCCAACGCATCGACCAGGATGCCGGTAAGGCTGCCGTCCTCACGCTGGAAGCTGAAGGGCGCGAAGTCGTCGAAGTAGCTGATGTGCAGCGACGGGACCGCGGCACTGCCGCGCCGGGCGAAACCGATCGACACTGCCGCCGCGGCGGCCAGCCCCAGCACAGCGCGCCGGGACATCGGCGGTAGTCGGGTCGTCTTCGTTGTCATTGTGCCCCCAAACGGTCGGCTGATCGGCGATCACCGTGGCCTCATGTGAGCACATCCGACCAGCGGCGGAAAGCCGCGGCAATCAGTCGCGTCGGGGTGTGTAGTTCTCGCGCAGGTAGGTTTCGTGAAACCCGGCCTTGAGCATGTTGCGGTAAGAGTGCTGCGGATCACCGGGCACATCCTCGCCGGTGCAGGTGAAGATCGCCCGGCAGCCCAGTTCCAGCGCATGCTGCAGGCGGCGCGTCATCAGCGCCGCCTGGCTACCACGGCGGCGAAATTGCGGTGCGGTGGCACCGAAGTCCAGCCAGGCCAGATCATCGCGCACGAATACCGCACCAGTGCCGGCCGGTGTATCGCCCTCGAAGCTCATGAACGCGTGCCAATCGGGTCGGCCGGGAATCTCCGCCAGCCAAGGCTCGGCCACCGCACCCAGATCGAAGGCATCGCAAACGATACGGGCAAAGGCCTCGCCGTGCTCACGGCCGACAGGGACGATACGCAGGTCGGTCGTCGCCGGGCGCACCGGCTGTGGTCCGCGTTCGAACTTCTGCCAGCCGCGTGTTTTCACCAGGCCGGCCGCCTGTAGCATCGCACGCAGATCGCTCGGCGCGGCATCGGGATGAACATGGATGAAATACTCCGCCACCTGCGCATCGGCGTACGCCGCCACCAGTTCGCGTACGGCCGCGGCCCCGGCCGGCTCTGCCAGGCCCAGGCCAATCGCACGATTGATGACGATGGCAGACGGCGGCAGTGCGGAGGCGAGGGACACGAACGCGGACCCGATGCGCAGGCTGCGTACGCCCAGGGCTTGCGCGAGCGGTGCCGGTATTGCCGCGTGAAGATCCTCCAGTGCGGCGCGTTCGATGTGTTCGGAGGCGGGTGTCATCGGGGGGCTCCGGGTCTGCGGATCAAAAAAAACCGTGCCGGCCCCGTCTCCAGGACCGGGGCCGACGCGGCGCTTGCGAGGTCATGGCCCAGGGGGGGCGCCTTCCTAAACAAGCGCCACTACTGTAACGATGCCAGGTGGCCATTTGAATGACTGATCCGCCGGCAGGCATGGCCGATCCGCCGGGTGCGTGGCACTAGGGCGTGAACTACTATCCGCATCGCGTGCACGCGCACGATTCGATAATCACAACAAGGTGTGGGCTCATGGGATGGATCGAGGGCTTGGCCACCGTCTTCGGGCTGGCCTGCGTGGTGTTGTACGTGCGGCGCAATATCTGGGCCTGGCCCACGGGCTTGGTCCAGGTCCTGCTGTATTGCTACATCTTCTACGAGGTGAAGCTGTACTCGGACTTGTTGCTGCACTTGATCTACGTCGTGCTTCAACTCTACGGCTGGTACTACTGGCTGCGCGGCGGCACGGCGGCGGGCGAGCGGCCGGTGACCACGCTGTCGGCAAATGCGCTGGCCTGGTGGGCTATGGTCGGTCTGGTCGGTACCGCCGCCCTGGGCTACACCATGAGCACCTACACCGATGCCGCCCTGCCCTATCCCGATGCCTTCACCACGGCCATGTCGCTGGTCGCACAGTGGCTGCTGGCGCGCAAAGTGTTGCAGACCTGGGTGTTCTGGATCGCCGTAGACGTGGTGGCCATCGGCGTGTACCTGAGCAAGTCGTTGTACTTCACCACCGGTTTGTACACCGTCTTTCTGGGGCTGGCCGTAGTCGGCTTCCTGACTTGGCGACGGCACGCACCGGACGCTGCGCATCCGGCCTACGCATGAGCGGCAGTTGCGGCCTCGTGCTGGGCAAATTCGCACCGCTGCACCACGGCCACCAATTGTTGATCGACACCGCGCTGGCGGAGACCGACGCGGTGGTGGCAATGATCTACGACTGCCCCGACACCACCGCCGTGCCGCTGTCGGTGCGGGCGCGCTGGCTGCGCGAGCTCTACCCGCAAATCACCGTATTGGAATGCTGGGACGGGCCGACCGAAGTCGGCGACACACCGGCGCTGCACCGGTTGCACGAGACCTACATCCTGCACCGGCTGGCGGGGCGGCGGGTGACGCATTTCTACTCCAGCGAGTTCTACGGCGAACACGTCAGCCGCGCATTGGGCGCCGTGGACCGGCGCATCGACCCGGCACGCCGCCAAGTGCCCGTTTCGGGCACGGCCATCCGTACCGATGCCTTCACCCACCGGGCATACATCCATCCGCGCGTGTACCGCGACCTGATCATCAACGTGGCCTTCATCGGCGCCCCGTCCACCGGCAAGACCACCCTCGCCGCCGCCCTGGCGGCTGCCCACGAGACCGTGTGGATGCCCGAGTACGGCCGCGAGTACTGGGAACGGCACCAGCAGGACCGCCGCCTGTCACCGCTACAACTGGTGGAGATCGCCGAGGGGCATCTGCAACGCGAGGAGGCGTTGCTGGGCGAGGCGCGGCGGGTGCTGTTCACCGATACCAACGCGCTGACCACTTATGTCTTCGCCCTGGACTACCACGGCCATGCGCATCCGCGGCTGGCGGCCATCGCGCAGGCCGTGCAATCGCGTTATGACGTACTGTTCCTGTGCGAGGACGATATCCCCTTCGACGACACCTGGGACCGCTCCGGCCCCGGGCAGCGGGCGGTGTTCCAGAAGCGTATCCGCGCCGATCTCGCCGAGCGAAAGCTGCCGTTCGTCCCGCTGCGCGGCACCCTGGCGCAACGCATGGCACAGGTGGACACGGTGCTTGCCGGAATGGACAAGTTCACGTGACGCAGATCACACCGGTTTCGCGCATTAATGCCACCTCCGCATGAGGACCGCGCACGGAACCTATGCTTTTCGCCGGGGACGGGAATCCATCGAGAGGGGATAACAATGGCGATGACGAGCCAAGCCAGCGATTTGAGCAGTGTCAGCCCGCAACGCAGTCTGCTGGTTTCAGACACTGATCCACCCAAGGCCGAAAGCACGTTGTATGTGCGTCGCTACGCCACCGCGGGAGCCAACGGGGGCGAAGACCACACTGTCGTGGGCGTGACGCTCGTGCTCAAACCCGACCACCCCCAGGGCTTGTGGGAGTCGTTTCACGTCGACCGCGACAAGCAGAAGCTCGATCCGTCCGACCCGAAAATGGCGCTGCGCAGCCTGACGCTGATCTGCGACACGCTGGAGATCCACCGGCTGTTGTCGCTGCCCGAGGCCGACGTCACGATTCATGCCCGACGCTTGGTGTTCGGCACGGCCACCGCCGGCATCGACACCACGCCGCTGGACTGGGCGGTCGCTCGGGCCCGCGACGCCAGCGGTGATTCCGCCGGTGCCAAGGGCACCGATGGCCGCCACGCCGGTGCATTGCGTATTTTCGTAGCCGATATCACACCCGATGGAGAAAACCGCACCCGGCTGCGCGCCCTGGGCGGCCGGGGGCAGGACGGCGGTCGCGGGCTGCGCGGCACGAACGGCAACAGCCTCAGCAGCCGCAGCAGCATGGAGTTCAAACTCAACGACTCGGGCCTTTCGACCAGCAAGGGGAAGGTCAACTTCGACAAACCGGCCGTTTACGTCGAATACACCTGGAAGTGGGGCCTCGTCGACGTCAGCAGCGGCAAGTGGGGGCAGAACGCGTGGCCAGGCAACGGCACCGACGCCCTGGCCCCAGGCACTCCGGGCAAGGGTGGCAATGGCGGCGGCCTGACCACCAACCGACCCGCCCTGGCCGGGCGGATCGAACAAACCGCCGGCGCACCGGGCACGCTGGCTGCCGAACGCTACCCCGGCGGTACCGCCGGCACGCCGACCAGCTGCGCAAAGTACAAAGTCACGCTGTGGCACAACGTTTTCGGCACCAACAACGCCAGCACCGAAACCAAGGAAAACGGCAACCACACCAGCAAGGCGGGCAAGGATGCCACCGGCAGCCACGCCATCCGTGGCAACGACGGCAAGAACGACACCGGTGCGGTGGAGAATGCCTGGCTGCATCCGCTGGGTGTGCAGGCCACCTTGGGCTACGCCCGCGACCTGTTCATCGCCGGTGACGGACTCGGTGCCGCTGCCCTGTTGGGCAGCTATCAGAGCGCGCTCACCCTGCCGATGCCGCCAGGGCCGGAGTGGCGCGGTTCGGCGGCACGCTGGACCGCGGCGCAGGGGGAGATCGCCTCCATGCTCCAACGCGCTTGGGGCAACCTCGATTACTTCGGCAACTCCGGCGGCTTCGCGCCTTTGTTGTCGCTGGCCGGCACTATCAAGCTGTACCAGGACGAAACAGAGCGCGCCCTGCGTACCCTACTGGTCACCGGCTGGATCACCGGCCGCGAACGTGACACCAAGGCCTCGGCGCGTGCGCTCGGCGAGTCCCTGGACCTGCTCAACCAGGACACCCAGCAGACCGCCGGCCAGGTGACTCGTGCCCAGGACGAGGTGGCCAGCGTCACCCAGCAGATCAACACGCTGGAGCAGGAGCTGGCCAGCATCGGCAACCAGCTCGGCGAGTTGCGTACCAAGCTGCTGGCCCGTGCCGAGAACGATTTGCGCACCAAGGCGCAGATCAAGTTCGCGATCAAGATGGCCGCGGCCATCACCCAGGTCATCCCCGTCGGGCAGCCGGTGTTGGGCACCTTGGGCAACCTCGCCAGCGTGGCGGCGGATTTCGTCGACGGTGACGAGTCCAAGACGCCCGACACCCTCTCCAAGATGGGCGATGTGCTGACCAAGGCGCGCGAGGCGGAGAAAAAAGCCCGCGAAGCGGCCAAGAAGGCGGCCAAATCCAAGGACGACAAGCCCGCCGGGGACGGCAAGGAGGCGAATACCCGCGCCGCAGCCTGGAACAAAGCCGGCGATGGCCTCGGTAAAGCCGTGACCCAGGTGGCTCAGGGCATCAAGGCCTTGCAGGTGCCGCAGTCGGAGGTCGAGGCCGAACTCCAGCGGTTGGAGGCCGAAAGCCCCGAGTGGAGCACGCTCACCGACAGCATCCGCGAGCTCAACGAGAAGAAGACCCGCTTTGCCAATGCGTTGATGAAATCCCTGCAAGCGGTCGCCGAAGGGTTCGGTCGCATCGCCGCCAATGCGGATTCGGCCGTCTCGGTTACGCAGGCACGCACGCGGGACCAAGGCAGGCTCGATCCGGAGGCCACCGAATCGCTGCACGAGATGGCGCAGCGCTCCAGGCTGACGCTGACCTATTACCTATACCTGATGGTCAAGGCCTACGAGAGCACGGTGCTCAAGCCCCTGCCGGTGAACTGGAAGCTGGATGACATCACCGAGAAACTCAACGAACTGATCAAACCCGACGAAGGGTTCGATGCCAAGGGGCTGAACGCGCAGGTCGAGGCCTTGCAGGTGATTTTCGACCAGAACCTCGACAAGGTCCGGCGCAAGCTGCTGGAGGACTTCGATTTCAACGAACGCAGCCAGACGTTGCGTCTGGGGCTCAGTCGCAGTCAGACGCCGGAGCTGCTGGATCGGCTCGATCACAGTGGCCGCATCGTCATCGACCCGCTGGTGTACGGTCTGGTTCTGTCCGACAGCCAGCTGGCGCGTCTGGGCAACGTAACGCTCTCCGCCCTGGAGTTCGACCCCGACGGCCCACCGCTACCCGAGACGCACAACGCCATCGTCAGCGTGCAACCGGCCGCCAGCGGCACCATGCGACGCGACGCGGGCCTGTACCTGGTGCACAGCCAGGCCCCGCCGCGCTGGAGCTGGACCTATCTCGGCCCCGGCAAGATCAGCCCAAGCACGCCCAGCCAGGGTGCGGAAGACCTGCTGCGCTTCGTGCTGGGCAAGGACGCCGAGAAGATCCAGCGCAAACTGGCCATACCGCCGATGTGGTCGGAACTGGCCATCGGCGTGGTGTTCTCCCCCGCCCTGCCGGCCGACAAGCGGCCGCGTCTGCAACGGCTGTTCTTCGAGTTCGACTGCGAGGCCTCGCCCGCACCGTCGAATCAGCGCGCCTTGATCCTGCAATGGAGCGGACCATCCGGCGGCGCGGTGGCGGAATGCTCGGCCGACCTCGGCAATCGTGCCGACGGCTGGGGGCCGACGCTGCGCATCTACGACAAAGGCGCCCGTATCCGCATGAACGTACCGGGAGAGATCGGCGAGGCGCGCTTCGTTCACTGGGACTTGGTCGGGCGCACGGTGGAGAAGCCGCAGGTGAGCCAGACCGAAGTGAACCTGAAGGTGGACGATCACATACTCGCCCAGAGCTGGTGGTGCCGCCAGCCCCAGTCCGTCGAAACCATCGTGCTGACGCGGACCGTAGCGCGGCCCAAGCTGCTCAAGAGCGCACGCATGGCCGCACCCAGTGTGGCGGAAGCCGAGGCGGCGGTGGAACTGGTCTTCGCCCAACCACCGGCGGCATTCCGCCGCCTGCGCCTGTCCCCCGCCGACGACGCGCCGGTGGTCGGCTTCGTACCCGACGGCGGCCACCCTGAGCTGCTGAGCGAGCGCGAGGGCTGGCAGGAGCTCAACTTCCGCGGGGTGATCGGCTGGGCGCGGGCATAACCCGCACCCCACGATCGGCCCGGGACTGGCACCGAACCGTCGGGGTGTGATGCCGCTATCGGGCAATTGCCCTGAGGGCAGGGCTCCTACAGGTGCCGGGTTCGCGGGCGGCGTCGCGGATGGGTTCCAGCGTTGAATGCATCAATGCAATTGCCGACACTACGCTCCGTGTTACCGTCCTCGCGACGCCTCCATCCAACACCACGGACGCTCGATGCCACGTTTCATCCACACCGCCGACTGGCAGATCGGACGCCAGTACGGCCAGTTCGACCCCGATGACGGTGTACCCCTGGCCGAGGCCCGCTTCCAGGCGGTGGCCGGCATTGCGGCGCTGGCCACCGCCGAGGCCGCGACGGCGGTGCTGGTGGCCGGGGATGTCTTCGATGCGCAGACGGTCTCGGACCGCACCCTGCGGCGGCTGTTCGGGCTACTGGAGGGCTTCGCCGGGCCGTGGATCATGATCCCCGGCAACCACGACGCGGCGCTGGCCGAGAGCGTGTGGCGACGGGCGCAGCGGCTGGAGGTGATCCCGGCGCATGCGCATGTCATCCTCCAACCCGCCGTACTGTCGTTCGCCGAGCTTGGGTTTGCGGTATTGGCCGCCCCGCTCACCCAGCGCCACACCTACAGCGATGTGACCGCCTTCTTCGATGGGGCCGAGACCGCCGACGGGCTGATCCGCATCGGCCTGGCCCACGGCAGCGTGCAAGGCGTGCTGCCCGACTCGATCGACTCGCCCAACCCGATCGACCCGCGTCGCGCGGCCAGTGCGCGGCTGGACTATCTCGCCCTGGGCGACTGGCACGGCACGCGGGTGCTGGATGCGCGCACCGCCTACAGCGGCACCCCGGAGCCAGACCGCTTCAAAGCCAACGACGCCGGCCAGGTGCTGGTCGTCGACATCGACGCCCCCGGCACCGAACCACGGATCGCACCGCGCCCCAGTGCCCGCTTCCGCTGGCGGGAATGGACCGCGAGCGTTGCCGTACCCAGCGATATCGATGCACTCATCGAGCGCCTCGCCGACCTCGGGCCGGCCGATGTACTGACACTGACCGTAACCGGGCAGACGGATCTCGCCGGTCATCGACGCCTGGGCGAGGCGCTCGATGGCGCCGAGGGTCGTGCGCGCAGCCTGCAACGCGACCTGGGCGAGCTGCGGCTGATACCCACCGATGAGGACATCGCCGCCCTGCATGCCGACGGTTACCTGGGCGAGGTCATCGGCGAGCTGCGCGAGGCGCAGACCGGGCCGAACGCCGAAACCGCCCGCGAGGCCCTGGCGGTGCTGACGGCGATACTCGGGCAGAACGGGACCGCCCCACGGGAGCCGGCATGCGACTGACGCGGCTGCGGCTGGAGAGCTTCCGCCAGTTCCGCCAGGGGCTGGAGATCACCGGATTCGAGCCGGGCATCAACCTGTTCACCGGGCCGAACGAGTCGGGTAAATCCACGCTGGTGCGTGCGTTGCAGGCGGCGTTCTTCGAACGCCATCGCTCCGGCAGCGTCGACGACCTGCGCCCCTGGGGCGATGGCAGCGCCGCCCCCGAACTCGAACTGGACTTCGAGATCGGGGGCAGCCAATACCGTTTGCATAAGCGTTTTCTCCAGCGCAAACGCTGTGAATTGACGATCGACGGCCGTGATCTGGAGGGCGACGAGGCCGAGCAGGCCCTGGCCGACCTGTTGGGGTTCCAGTTTCCCAGCCGCGGCGCCAGCAAACCCGAACACTGGGGTATTCCCGGCCTGCTATGGGTGGAGCAAGGCAGCGGCCAGGCCATCCACGCGGCCGTGGACCATGCCACCGACCACCTGCGCCGCGCGCTCAATACCTCGCTCGGCGAGGTCGCCAGCAGCACCGGCGAGCGGGTGATCGACGCGGTGCGCACACAACGGGCCGAGTTGCTCACCGCCACCGGCAAACCGCGCGGCGACTATGCCGAGATGAGCAGCAAACGCCAGGCGCTGGCCGAGCAGATCGCCGAGCTGGACGGCCGTATCGCCACCTATCGCCACCAGGTGGACCAGCTGGGCACTTTGCTGGCCGAGCAGGCAGCCGATGATGCCACCCGCCCCTGGGACGCGTTGCGCCAACAAAAGGCCGAGGCGGAAGCCGCCTTGGAGGGCATCCGCGACCTGATGCGCGAGCAGGCCAGTGAGCAGCAGCAGTTGAATGCGCTACGCGGCACCATCGCCGGCATCCACGAACGCCTGGCCGACCATGAACGCCAGAAAGCGGATCTGGCGCAACGCCAGGACGAGGTCACCGCCGCCACCACCGCCCTGGAGCTGGCCCGCAGTGCCGAGACGCTCGCCGGCCAGCGGCGCGACGAGTCCGCCCAGGCCTACGAGGCCGCCAACCGGCAGGCAGAGCTGGCGCGCCAGGAGAGCCACCGCGCCCGGTTGGCGCAGGAGATTGGCGAGCAGCGCGCCCGCCATGCGAACCTGGCTACGGCGCTGGAGAAGTCCCGTACTCTGGCCGCGCAGCGCAGCGACAAGCAGCGCGAAGCGGCCGCCCTGGCGATGGACGAGGCCGACCTCAAGACTCTGCGCGGGCTGGAGCGTGAGCGCAACGAGGTGCGCATCCGTCAGGAGAACGTGGCCACACGCCTGAGCTTCGATCTCGAAAGCGGCCATGTCGTGAACCTGGACGAGCAGCCGCTCAGCGGGCAGGGCGAGCGGCGGTTGACCCGCCCGGCGACACTGGTCATTCCGGGAATCGGGACGGTGACCATCGAACCGGGCGGCGACGACCTCGCGCCCCTGGCCCAGCGCCAAGCCGACCTGGACGGCAAGCGCCGCGGCCTGCTCGCACGCCTGGGCGTCGACGACCTGGACGCCGCCGAACAGCGCTGGAGCCGGCTGCAAGATTTGCACCGCGACCTGCGCGAGATCAGACACGCCCTCGACGGGCTGGCGCCTAACGGGCTGGATGCTCTACAGACCGAGGATGACGAGGTGGGCTATCGCCTGGCGGCCGCGCAAGCGGCGCTGGCGCAGTTGCCGGCCCCGCCGGATACGGCGCCACCCCCACTGGACGAGGCCGAGCGCGAACGCAGAACCGCCGATGCGCAACGCCAGCAGGCCGGCGAAGCCTTCGCCAAGGCCCAGGGCGAGGTCATTGCCGCCCGCACCCGTCTGGATGCCGCGACGCAGGAGTTGAATCGGCTGAGCGCGCAGATCGCCGACCCGGCCCGCGTCGCCGCCCTGGCCGCGGCGCGGGAGGACCTGGCCGAGCACAGTGCACGGCGGGACCAGTTGCAGGCAGCGGTCGGCACGCGTCAGCAACAAATCGACGCCGCCCGTCCCGACATGCTTGAGCAAGACGTCCAACGCCTCGGCGCCAGCGTCGAGCAGGCGACGGCACAGTATCAACAGCGCCGGGTCACCATCGGCAACCTGCAAGGACAACTCGAACAAGCCGGCGCGCAGGGCCTGGAGGAACAACGCGATGAGCGCCTCGCCGCGCTCCAACGCCTGGACCGGCGCCATGGCGAGCTACAACGCCGGGCCGACGCGCTTGAACTGCTGCTACGGCTGCTTGAAGACAAACGCCTGACCCTGACACGTCGCCTGCAAGCTCCGTTGCAGGTGCGCCTCAATCATTACCTCGGCATTCTGTTCCCCGGCGCAAGCCTGGAACTCGACGAGCAACTGCGCCCCAGCGCCCTGCGGCGCGGCGACCAGGCCGGCGCCATCGAGCACTTGAGCTTCGGTGCGCGCGAGCAGATGGGCATCATCGGCCGCCTGGCCTACGCCGACCTGCTTCAGGCCGCCGGCCGGCCGACCCTGGTCGTGTTGGACGATGCGCTCGTGCACAGCGACGGCGATCGGCTGGGGCACATGAAGCGCATCCTCTTCGACGCCGCCCAGCGGCACCAGATGCTGATCTTCACTTGTCACCCCAATGCATGGCGCGACCTGGGCGTGCCACAGCGGTCGATGGCGAGCCTGGGCGGGGCGCCGGCGCCGGGCAGTTGATGGGTATCGCTTACGCTCAACCCATCCTACATACCATCGACCATCGACTGCCGTGCGTGCAATCTCGCCACCTTGATCCGACGTCGAGGACAATCAATGTAGGGTGGGTGGAGCGCAAGCGATACCCACCGTGCAAGGCCCGATAACGCCCCCCAAGGACAGACCTGGGCCTCAGCCGTACGATTCCACGATCCGCTCGAGGGTACCGTCCTTGCGTGCCTCGACGACCGCATCGTCAAACCTGTCGAGAATCTCCACGGCCATCGGGTGCGAGGTACGAATGCCCAGGCGCAAACCCGGTTGCTCGGAGAACATCACCTCGTCCAGGCGCTCGCGAAGCCCGATGGCGCGGGCGTGATACTTCCACACCGGGCTGGGCATCACCGTGATGTCGCTGCGGCCGGCGGCGATCTTCATCAGCATGCGTTGGGTGTCGGGCATGACCTCCACATTCATATCCTTGAACAAGGTGTCGATCTGCGAGTCGCCGATGTAGGTCGTCGCGAAGAACGGCTGCATGTCCTCCGCCGTCTTGATCTGCCGTATCGCATCGGCCCGCGGGTTGTTCTTTGCGAACACCACCACCCGATTGGCACTGAGCAACGCCTCCTGGCTGAAGGTCGCGTACGTGCGGCGCTCGTCGGTGGCCAGTGTGCAGAACACGTCCGCCGAGCCCTCGCGCACCTCCATCTGCGCCCGTGCCCAGGGCACCGCCCTATGCACCAGCGCGATGCCGCAGCGATGGGTCAGCACCTCGTCCAGGGCATCGACCAGAATGCCGGCCACCGTGCCGTCATCGCGCAGAAAGCTGAACGGTGCGAAATCGTCGAAATAGTTCGCCTTCAGCGTCGTGGAGGCGGATCGGGCCACCGTGAGCATGCCCGGCATCACAACCGACACGGACAGGAACACCAGTAGCGCCCGTCGCGACACTGATGGCGGGCACTGCCCCTCGGGGAGGCCTCCTTCGTTCTCAGCGCTCATGACACCCTCCCATCACGCTTGCGTGTAGGTTTCGATGATCCGCTGCAATGTCCCGTCCGCTTTGGCCGCCACCAAGGCTTGATCGAATATCGTCAATACGTCACCAGCCGCTGGGTAGTCTTTGCGAATACCCAGGAACGTCGGCGGCGCCTTGGACAGCAAAACGCTGTCGAGCTTATCGAGAACGCCAAGGGTACGCGTCTGGTACTTCCAAATAGAGGTATCGGTCACCGTTAAGTCGACACGCCCACCGGCTATTTTCATGTACGCCTGCGTGATGTCTGGCGCCAGATCCAATTCCATATCTTTGAACAGCGTATTGATGCGCGCATCGCCGTAATACGTCCCGATGACAAACTGTTTCAGGTCGTCTTGCGTCGTGACCGCGCGTATCGCGTCCGCCCTCGGGTTGTCTTTTGCAAAAACGACCACCCGGTCCTGTTGCAGGATCATCTCCTCATTGAAATCGACATACTCGCGCCGGGCATCCGTCGGCGAGGTGACAAAGGCATCGGCTCGTCCCTCCTTGACCTCCTGCTGCGCGCGCGCCCAGGGCATTGCGGCATGCACCAGCGTCATACCCTGGCCACGGCCAAGCAATGCATCCAGGCAGTCGACGTAGATGCCGGTCGCCCGGCCATCGGCGGCGGCGAAACTGTATGGGGCGAAGTCCTCGTAGTACGTTACCCGCAGCACGCGGGGCGACGCCCCCAGCAGGCTTGGGAAACTCAGTGACATCGCCATCCCTGACAAGGACAGCAACACCTCCCGGCGGGATAGCGAAAACGGCGCACTGGCGGGTAATGTGGCCTTCATTCTGTGCTTCTGCGTCATATAGCGTTCTCCTCGCTCAATGGGCCTGTCCCTGTACTTGACCGGCAGCAACCGGCGTCTCTTGAATGATAGGCAACCAGATGCTGAAGGTCGTGCCCTCGCCGGGTACGCTGGCGACCTCGATCTTGCCGCGATGCCGCTCGATGATGCCGTAAGCCAGGGACAAGCCCAGGCCGGTACCTTTGCCGATCGGTTTGGTGGTGAAGAAAGGGTTGAAGATGCGGCTGATGTTCTCCGGCCGGATGCCCTCGCCGGTGTCGGCGACTTCAACCTGCACGCCAGCGCCCTCGATGCGGGTGCGGATAGTGATCGTGCCCCGCTTCTTTATGGCATGCCCGGCATTGACCAATAGATTCATGAACACCTGGTTCAACTGTGAGGGCAAACACTCCACTTGCGGCAATGCTCCGTAATCCTTTACGACATCGGCTTTGTATTTGATCTGGTTGTTGACGATATTGAGCGTGCTGTCGATGCCTTGATGCAAATCGGCGAATGTCCACGGCTCGTCTTTGTCCGGATGCGAAAAATCTCTCAAGTCAGTGACAATTTTCGTGATTCGCGCCGCCCCATCGACTGATTCGTCGATGAGCTGAGGAATGTCGTCCATGAGATAGTCGATGTCAGCACCGAGCTTGGTGCTGTTGAGCGCTCTGGCTTCCGCCGAAGCTTCGGGCAAATACTTTTCACACTGCCGATAGGCGCGAAGCACCGTTGTCACATCCAGCCAATAGCGCCGCATCGTATGAAGATTGGCCGTGATGAAACCCATGGGGTTGTTGATCTCATGCGCCACCCCGGCGGCCAATTGCCCGATCGAGGCCATCTTTTCCGATTGGAGCAACTGGTGCTGGGTGTCCTCCAGGCGCTGGACCTGCAACGCCAGTTCGGCCGTGCGTTGGTCGACCAGCGCCTCCAACCCCTCGCGGTAGCGTGCCAGCTCCGCTTCGGTGCGCTTGCGTGCGTCGATATCGAGCAAGTACCCCTGCATCAGTGCCGGTCGGTCGCCGACGCTGCGCACAGCGGCCTGAATCCACACCCAGCGGTCCGTCCCGGTGGCATCGCGCAGGCGGCACTCGCACTCAAACTGCCCGCTGCGGCCATGCATGTGCTTGCGAAGTCCGGCGGCATCCTCGGGCGACAGGCGCTCACGCCAGAAACCCGGACGCTGCCAGTCCTCCCGGGTGTAGCCGAGCAGCCCCTCCGCCTGCGGCCCGATGAAGGAGAACGTCCAACTGTCGGCGTCGGCCTCCCAGGGCACCACGTTGGTGGACTCCAACAGGCGGCGGTAGCGCTCCTCACTGCGCGCCAGGTCCTTCTGCATGTGATTGAGGGCGTCCACGTCGCGACGGATGGAGTCGCGCATCTCGTTGATGGCCGTGACCAGCACATCGAACTCGTCCGGCTCGCGGCGCGGCCGCCGCCCATGCAGGACCAGCGGCTCGTCCAAACGCTCGAGCTTCAATGTGCGGGCGTAGTCGGCCAGCGCCTTCAACGGTTTGCTCACCATGCTGTGGAAGATCATGAGGATCAGGATGGCGACAACGAACGTTTTGACGCTTTGTGTCGCCAGGATGATCAGCACCCGATCGGCCAGGCGCCTGTAGATGTCCTCGAAGCTCGCCGTGACGGTGAGCGAGCCCACGCGAACCGGGTCGGCGCGACCGCGGAACATCAGCGGGAAGTCGCCACGTATGGGCGCATCGGCCTCCAGGGGGCTGCCCGCCTGGGCAATGACGTCGCCCTCTTCGCTGTAGACCACGACCGACCGGATGTCCTGCAGGCGCGCGATACCGCTCAATTGGCTGCGGATGGCCGTTTGATCGAAATGCCAGACTGAGATCGCCAGACTGTCGAGGTAGCTGGCCTCGATCGCCTGCATACGCTCGTCGATCAGGGACACATCGCGGCGAAACTCCACAAACAGCTGGAAACCGGTGGCGGCCAGGGCAAGCACCGTGCTGCAGACGAGAATCGCCGCCAGCAGCCGACGCCCGAGTGAGTCGGTGCCGATTTGCCCGAGTACGCTTGCACACCAGTGACGCAGCTTCATCGGCAAACCTTTTTCAGGCCATCATCCGAAGGGTCAGCGACGAGAGGCCCGGCATCCTTGGCGGCCACGCGAGCGTGCCCAGACTCAAGTTCAGCACAGCATGCGGCCCGCAACACGCGGACGGCCGCTTTATTTTCAATTGTTTTCCGTCCCTGGGAATAATGTCGCTCAGACGCCCTGCCCCCAAGCCCAGTCCAGGGCAGTCACTTCGGCGCCGAAGCGTTCGTATTCCTGGCGCTTGATGGCGGTAAAGACACGTGTCGTGTCCGGCCCCAGCGCCTCGCGGATGAAGGCGGAGAACTCGAACCGGTCCAGGGCCGCAGCCCAGTCGGTGGGCAGGCGGTCGCCGGGGTGTTCATAGCCGTTGCCGGTGACCGGCTCGCCCGGGTCCAACTGCTCGACCAAACCTTTGTAGACGGCCGAGAGCACCAGGGCCAGCACCAGATACGGGTTGGCGTCGGCCCCAGCGACACGGTGCTCCAGATGGCGCGAGGCCGGGGGGCCTGCGGGTATGCGCAGACTGACCGAGCGGTTGTTCACGCCCCAGTTGGCGATCAGCGGCGCGTAGCTCTGGCTGCGGAAGCGCCGGTAGCTGTTGGCGTGCGGTGCACAGACCGCTTGGGTGTCGGCCATGGTGGCCATCAGGCCGCCGAGCGCGTTGCGCAGCAGCGGCGTACCCTGCGGGTCATCGCTGGCGAACGCATTGTGCCCACGGGCGTCGTTGAGGCTGACGTGGACGTGCATGCCGCTGCCGGCCATGCCGGTGAACGGCTTGGCCATGAAACTCGCCGCCATGCCGTGTTGACCGGCGGTGCCGCGCACCAGGCGCTTCCACAGGATGGCATCGTCGGCGGCACGTAGAGCGTCGTCGCGGTGACGCAGGGTGATCTCGTACTGTCCGGCGGAAAACTCGGAGATGGTGGTCTCCGAAGGAATGCCTTGCACATCGGCAAAGCGGTGCAGGTCGGCCAGGAGATCGCCTACCGCATCGATGGCATCGAGCTCATAGACCTGCGTTGCCTCAGGCCGGCGGCTGACCGGTCGCGGTGAAGGGCTGGCGAGGCTGTCCCCCACGAGCAGGTAGAACTCCAGCTCTACGGCGACCACCGGCGTGTACCCCAGGTCGGTCAGGCGCTCGATGGCGCGTGCCAGGGCGTGGCGCGGATCGGCGTGGGCCGGCCGTCCATCCAGCTCGTACATGGACAACAGCACCTGGGCGATGGGGCGCCGCTGCCACGGCGAGCGCATCAACGTACCGGGCACGGGCTTGCATAGCCGGTCGGCGTCTCCGTCGTCCCAGACCAGGCCGGTGGCGACGACGTCCTCGCCGAGCATGTCCAGGCCCAGAATCGACCCGGGCAGGTAGCGCCCGTGGACGTAGGCGGCCATCAGTTCGTGCGGCCGCAGCCGCTTGCCGCGGCTGATGCCGTTGCTGTCGGTGAGGATGAGATCCACCGCCTCCAGGTCGGGGTTGGCCGCGAGAAACGCTTGGGCCTCGATAGGGTCGCTCATGCGCGCGGTTCCTGAAGCTGTGCGATGGCCGCATCCAGGGCCTGCAACAAGCCGTCGATGTCGGTAGGGTCGGTGGCCGGACAGACCAGCAGCATGTTGTGAAAGGGTGTAACCAGGTAGCCGCGGTTGAGCAGGTATAGATGCAATGCATGCTCCAGCGCCGGCTGCATGAAAGCCGCGGCGTCCGACCCGTTGGCCGGCGGCCGGGGCTGGAAGCATAGCTCCATGCGCGCACCGATGCGCACAACACACCAGGGTAACCCGCGGTTGACGATCAGGCGTTCGAGGCCGTGTTGCAGCCGGTCGGCCAAGGTGCTCATGGCGGCGTAGGCCGCCTCGGTCATGACGAGTTCCAGGTTGCTGCGCATGACCGCCAGCGTGAGCGCATTGGCGGACAAGGTGGTGCCCATACCGGAGTGACCGCCGGGCACGGCCTCGCGCAGTGCGTTCAAGCGCGCCTGCACCGCGGCGCTCACTCCCCAGGCGGCGGCTGGCAGACCGCCGGCCAATGGTTTGCCGACGACGAGGGCGTCGGGCTCCAGCCCCCAGGCGCGCGTGCAGCCACCGGGGCCGGCGCTGATGGTGTGGGTTTCATCGAGGAGCAGCAGTGTGCCGTGGCGGCGGGTGAGTGCGCGCAAGGCGGTGTGGAAGCCCTCGGCGGGCGGGACGATGCCGATGTTGGTCATGGCCGGCTCGGCCAGTACGGCGGCGACCTGCCCGTCGGCGAGCGCGGCGGCCAAGGCGGCGGGGTCGTTGAACTCGACCACGCGGGTGTCGACGCTGGCGTCGAACGCCGGGGCGAGTTGCCCAGGCCGTGGTATGGCGCTGCCATTGGGGCCGAGGCGGGCGAAGGTTTCGTCCACGGCACCGTGGTAGCAGCCCTGGAAGACGAGGATCTTGTGCCGCCCGGTCACGGCGCGGGCGACGCGCAGGAGGAAGCGGTTGGCGTCGGAGGCGGTGTTGGTGAATTGCCAATAGGCCAGGCCGAAGCGCTGAGCGAGGTTTTCGGCCACGGCGATGGCATCTTCGGTGGGCAGCATGGCGGTGTAGCCTTCGACGGCCTTTTCGCGCAGACAGCGGGCGACGGGGGCCGGTGAGTGGCCGAACAGGGCGCCGGTGTCGCCGAGGCAGAAGTCGGCGTACTTGTGGCCGTCGACGTCCCAAAGGCGGGCGCCTTCAGCGCGCGCGAGATAAAGGGGGAAGCCGGTGCCCCAGTCGCGCATCCAGTGCAGGGGGACGCCATCGGGCAGGTGGATGCGGGCGCGTTCGTAGTGCGCGTATGAACGACGGTGGTTGGACTCGAAGCGGTGCCGCTCGTCATCAAGCAAGGCGTCGATACGGCTGGCGGGCAGGACGGCGGTGGGCATGGGGAAGGACTGTTGGTGGCGACCGTCAACTATTAGCGCAACGGCGCAGGGTCGGCAAATGGC
>CBFGWV010000071.1:0-18022 GCA_965652545.1 uncultured Candidatus Competibacteraceae bacterium
GTAGGAGCGCTCCCCTGAGCGCGATCGGGTCGGGCTGCTATTGAACCTCGATGGGTACGGTGGCGTATCCGGCAATCGCCCTGAGGGCAGGGCTCCTACGGGTGCTGGTCGTGAGGTTGGGGCGGTACCTCAGCAGCTTGATGGGGGCATCGGCCACGTTCGCCAAGCCATCGGCTGAAAGCCGGTCATTTCAAGAACACGCCACCTCCACCGACCCGCCGCTGAAGGTAGTCGTCCGGGTTGGGTGGGGCGTGCGCCGACCGTCGGCAGCATGGATGCTGCCGTCGAGCGCACACGGATGTGTTCACAGCGAGTCGGCGCACGCCCCACCCAACCCGGACGACGGGGTCGAGGCACCGCTCAACCCGCGCCACGGGGTCGAGGCACCGACCGGTTAGCCGCAACTCTCGCCACGGCGTATCATCAGGCGCTGATTCCGCCCAGCCGTGCCGCCCATGACCACTGCCCGCCTCGCCCGGATCAATATCTTCCCCGTCAAATCCACCGCTGGCATACGCCTCTCCCGCGCCTGGGTACATCCCGAAGGGCTGGCCTTCGACCGCCGCTTCATGGTCGCACTGCCCGACGGCGGCTTCGTCACCGCACGACGCTTCCCCCAACTCGTGCGCGTCGCCGGCAACCCCACCGAAAACGGCCTCATTCTCACCTACCCCGGTTTGGCCCCGCTGCATCTGCGCTACGACGGCCTAGGCCGCCAACCGGTCGCCACCCACGTGTGGAAGGACGACTTCAATGCCCTCTCCACCACCCCCGAGGCCAACGAGTGGTTCAGTGACGTCATCGGCCGGCCGTGCCAACTGCTCTACGTGGGCAACCCCGTACACCGGCACAGCATTAAATCCGGCCAAGCCGTCACCATGGCCGACGGCTACCCATTGCTGATCATCAGCCAAGCCTCCCTCGACGCCTTGAACCAACGCGCCAGCCACACCCAGGTCATCGAACGATTCCGCACCAACCTGCTGGTCGACGGCTGCGAGGCCTTCGCCGAAGACGGCTGGCAGCGCCTCCGCATCGGCAGCGTGGAATTCCGCATCGCCGGGCGCTGCGCCCGCTGCGTCCTGACCACCGTCGACCCTGCCAGCGGACGGATGGACACCCTCAAAGAGCCGCTGGCCACCCTCGCCAAATTCCGCGCCGACGAGGACGGCAACGTCTACTTCGGGCAAAACCTCATCGCACTGAACAGCGGCGAGATCAGCGAGGGCGACACGGTTGAAATCCTCGAGACCCGCCGCGCCGAAACCTACCCGGACCACAGCGAACCGCGGCTGACACTGCGCTGTGTCGCGCGCGAGCCCTTGTCCCGCGACATGGAGACGTTCTGGTTCGAGTCCGCGACGGCCGATGCCCTGCCCGCCTATCAGGCCGGCCAGCACCTGCCACTGGAGCTGCCCACCGCCGAAGGCAAGATCACCCGTCGCTATACCTTGTCGTCCGCACCGGCATCCGGCGGACGCTATGCGATTTCCGTCAAGCGCCAGGACGGCGGCACCGGCTCGACCTGGCTGCATACGCAGTTGTACCCCGGCACACAACTCACCGCCCTGGCGCCGGCCGGGCAGTTCATCCTGGCCGACCACAATGCCCCGTTGCTGCTGCTGTCGGCCGGCAGCGGGGTGACGCCACTGCTGTCGATGCTGCGCCAACTGGCCGCGGACGGCGCCATCGGCGACGTCGTATTCCAGCACCATTGCCGGTCGGAGGCGGATATCCCCGCGGCAAATGAGCTGGCCACCCTGGCCGGGCGCTGGCCGGGGCTGGACCTTCGCCTGGTGCTCAGCGGCCCGACGCCGGCATGGCGCGGACTGAGCGGCCGGCTTGCCGCCGACCACCTCGCCAGCATCGCCAAACTGGAGGAACGACAGGTCTACCTCTGCGGCCCCGAGGGGTTCATGCGCGGGGCGGTCGACCTGCTGACGGCCCTGGGTGTACCAAGCGAGCGCATCCACCAGGAGCACTTCTCACCGCCGACCGTGACGCTGGGTGCGCCGAAAGCGGTACGCATCGCCATCGACGGGCGGGTATTCGAGGGTGACAACCAGTCCCCTCTGCTGCCTCAGGCGGAAGATGCAGGCATTGGCCTGGCCAGCGATTGCCGCGCCGGTATCTGCGGCACCTGCAAGCTGACGCTGGTGTCCGGCACGGTACAGCAACCGGAGGCCTCGGCCCTGAGCGCGGCGGAACGTGCCGCGGGCAGGGTCCTGGCCTGTTGCTGCGTGCCGGAGACGGATGTCGAACTGACCGCCTCAGTAATGGAATGACACCGACAGCGAACCGAAGCGGTCCGGCTTGTCCTGCCCCTCGTACTCTTCAGTGCGATAGACATACGTGTAGGCCAGCCGCCAATCGTCGATCGTCATCACGAGGCCGGCCTGCGCATCGGCCACGATGGGTTCTTTGTCCACGTCGTGGCCGTCTTTGTGCGTATTGCCGTCCAGGAAGATGTTGTAGCCCACCGCCCGCACGTCGACGCCGGCAAACAAGTACCAGCCAAAGTCGTCACGCTGCTCGAAATATGCCGAACCGGGCAGGCTGGGGCGAATGCGCGGCGGGCCGAAGTCGTTGGTCAGGTCGTTGCCCAAGCGTACGGTGGCGCCCCCGTTCACATAGGTGGCGACATTGCCCAGGCTAAAGCCCACGTGGGGGTTGAAGTCCACGCCGTAACCGGTGCGCTCGTACTCCCACAGGTTGCGCCAACGACGTTCGTAAAGCAGCGCATAACCGAACTCGTCCTCGATCTGGTTGTTCCAGCCGTTGGCCTCGTCCGAGCCGATCAGGTCATGGATACCATTCTGGATGTCCTCGCCGCGGGCGGACGGCCCGACGATACCGAGGTTGAGCATCCAGGTATCGAGCCGATCGTCGGTCTCGCCCACCACCGCCACACCGCCGTACAGCCAACCGGCATAGGGGCGGTCGTTCGGTTGAAGCTCCCTGGTCTTGATGTCATCGGGTGTGTAGATACTGTGCCCGAGCTGAAACCCGGCACGCAGATGGGCGCCATCGGCAATACCCGGCAGCGCGCCTGCGGTGGTGCGCAGCCACCCCGGTAAGTCGTCCCGCCCGGAAAGATACGAGAACTGCACACCGCTGGTGTAATGCTGGTCGGTACCGGTGTAAATGTCGTTCTCGACCAGGAAGTTGAAAGTGCCTTTGGACTCGTTGGATTGTGCCAGGCTTGTTGCGGGCGCCAAGGCGGTGAGCACCGCCAGTAACAGGGCATTATTCTTGATTGTTCCGTTCAAATCCGCCTCCTTATCCGGTTGTCGTCGGTTTCGGCGAGTGTCCGTACGCCTGCGTATGAGAGCGTATAAGGATTGAATAGTTGCTGAATCCGACGGACTAGGGGCGGAGGGTTTAGACCTCACCCCGAAACGGTGAACGCGGATAGACGCCCAGGATTTTGATCTTGGTGGAGAAATACTGCAGCTCGTCCAACGCCCGCTCGACGTTCTTCTGCCCGGGATGTCCTTCGATCTCGGAATAGAACTGCGTCGCAGCGAAGCTGTTGTCAGTCATGTAGCTTTCGAGCTTGACCATGTTGACGCCGTTGGTGGCGAAACCGCCCAGCGCCTTGTAGAGCGCCGCCGACACATTGCGCACCTGAAACACGAAGCTGGTGATTGCCGGGCCGTCGTCCGGGTCGGGCTCCGCAGGGCGACGGGCCATGACCACGAAACGCGTGGTGTTGCCCATGACATCCTCGAGGTGGCTGCGCAGGATCTCCAGCCCGTAGGTCTCGGCGGCCAACCCCGGGGCTATGGCCGCCTCGCTGGGGTCGCCACGCTCGGCCACATCGCGGGCCGCGCCGGCGGTGTCGGCATGGACGATGGGCTCCAGCCCCAGGTCGCGAATGAAACCGCGGCACTGGGACAAGGCCTGCACATGGCTGTACACACGCTTGAGCGTATCCAGCGTGGCCCCCTTGGGCGCCATCAAGTGGTAGCGCACGCGCAGGAAATGCTCGCCGATGATGTACAGGCCCGATTCGGGCAACAGGCTGTGCGTATCGGCCACCCGGCCGGCGACGGAGTTCTCGATGGGGATCATCGCGTAGCGGGCACGGCGCTCACGCACCGACGCGAATGCATCCTCGAACGTCTTGCACGGTGCCGGTTGAAAGTCCGGAAACGCCTCGACACAGATGATGTGCGAGTTGGCACCCGGCATGCCCTGGTAGGCGATGACCTGGGACGGATCGGTAGCGGCGGCGGGGCTGGCCTGGGTCATGTTGCTTTGCAAGACGTTGAAAGGACCGCACCGAGTATTCGCGGCCCTTCCGGCAGCGTCAAGCGGGGACGGCCTCCTCCAGCGCCGTGGCGATGGCCGCCAGGGTTCTGTCGACATCCGATGTCGTCGTCGCCCAGGACGAGACACTGATGCGCAAAGCCGCCCGGCCACGCCACACCGTCGGGCCGAACCAGCACTCGCCCGAGCCCTGGCAATGCTCGACGACCCGCCGTACCCGCTCGTCATCGCCGACAGTGGCCACGACCTGGTTCAACACCACATCGTTGAGCACCTCGAAACCGAGGGACTCCAGCCCCTGTGCAATGCGTCGGGCATGCGCACAGCAGCGCTCGACCAGCGCCGCTACCCCGTGTCGGCCAAGCGTTCGCAGGGCGGCCCAGACCTCCACGCCGCGGGCACGCCGCGAAAACTCCGGCACCATGTCCTTGGGCGCCGCGTGGCCGCCGGTTTTCAGATAGACCGCCTGCGTGGCCATGACCCGATGCACCGACTCGGGATGGCGGCAAATGGCCAGTCCGCAGTCATAGGGCGTGTTCAACCACTTGTGGCCATCGGTGACCCAGGAGTCGCAGCGTGCCAGCCCATGCACCTGCGGCGCCGTCAGCGGCGAGGCCGCCGCCCACAGGCCGAACGCGCCGTCCACGTGCACCCAGGCACCGGCCTCGGCGGCACGGTCGCAGATGGCGTCGAAGGGGTCGCTGGCACCGGAGTTCACATTACCGGCCTGGCACAGCACGATGCAGGTGTCGTCCAGGGCGGGCATGGCCTCGATGCGCATCCGGCCCTGCGCGTCGGTCGGGACCCGCTCTATCTGCGCACTGCCAAAGCCCAGCAGACCCAAGGCCTTGATCACTGTCACGTGGATCTGCTCCGAAGCGACAATGCGCAGACGCGGCGCTCCGAACACCCCATCCCGCGCCACATCGTGACCCTGGCGCGCCAGCAGCAGCGCGCGGGCCGCGGCCAGGCAAGTGAAGTTGGCCATGCTGGCCCCGGTCACAAACCCCACCGACGCGTCCGCCGGCAAGCCGAGCAGATCGAGCAGCCAGGCACCGGCGACCTGCTCCAGCTTCACCCCGACCGGCGACGTCGCCTCGTTGAACACCACCTGATCCCAGGCCGTCGCCAACCAGTTCGCCGCCACTGTCACCGGCAGCGCTCCGCCGACCACCAGCCCGAAATAGCGCCCACCGGCACTGGCCGTCGTTGCCGGGCTGCCGAAGGTGTGCAGACGCCTGAGCGTATCCGCCGCATCGGTCGGCGCCTCCGGCAGGCGTTCATCGAAGGCCGACAAGCCGCGCAGGCTGTCGGTGGTGGGAAACACCGGCCGCTCATCCACACTGGCGAGGTAGGCCGAACCATAAGAGGACGCGTCGGCCAGAAGCCGCATTGACTCGGTCATGGGGTCAGATTCCATCGTTGATCAGCGACTTCGCCCGCTCGATGGCCGCCTCGTCGCGTTTGTAGAAGGTCCACTGTTTAATCCGCTTCGGCCGGATCAACCCCGCGCGGGTCAGCACCGCCAGATGCTGACTGGCCGTGGGTGGACTGATGCCCAGCTTCTGGGCGATGAACACCGAACACACCCCATCCTCGACCAGATCGCCATCGACCTGGGGCGGGAAATGGGCCTTTGGGTTCTTCAGCCAAGCGAGCACTTGGCGGCGCTTGTCGTTGGCCAAAGCTTTGAGAACGTCATCAAGCATGATGGCAAATTCGCAAATTAGTAATTTTGCTAATTTATAGACTCGATATCGGACTGTAAAGCTTACGGCCCACTGCTCTACCCACATCCGGCACTTGTAGGAGCGCTCCCCTGAGCGCGATCGGCCTGGGCCGTCATTGAACCTCGATGGGTTCGGTGGCGTATCGGGCAATCGCCCTGAGGGCAGGGCTCCTACGGGTGCCCGTCGACGAGCCGGCGAATTACCCGTGGGTGCAAACCGGCGGGGGTACCCGTGGGTGCAAACCGGCGGGGGTACCCGTGGGTGCAAACTGGTGGGGTACCAACGGGGGCGGGTCGACCGGGTCGGCGGGGTACCCTCAGCCGCCGGTCGTGGTGACCACGATGGGCTGGCCGCGGGTGACGATCAGCGTGTGTTCGTACTGGGCCGAGAGATTCCCCACCGGACCACGCAAGGTCCAGCCATCGTCCGCCTCATCCACCCAGGTGGCCCGTGTCGACAGGAACGGCTCAATGGTAATCACCATCCCCTCTCGCAGGCGCCGGCTGTCATGCGGATCGAAATACCCTGGAATCTGCCCCGGCTCCTCATGCAACGCCCGCCCCACCCCGTGGCTGCACAAGTTGCGAATGATGCGAAACCCATGCCGGCGCGCCACGGCCGAAACCGCCTTACCGATCCGGTTGATCGGCGCCCCCGCAGTCGCCTGTACAAGCGCACTGTCCAGCGCCTGGCGCGTGGCGTGGCACAAACGCCGCTTCAACGGACTCACCGGCGGCACCACCGCCGTACCGCCGGTATCGGCGAAATACCCATCCAACTCCGCCGAGACATCCACATTCACCACATCGCCCGCGGCGATCCGGCGCGAGCCTGGAATACCGTGGGCCGCCTCCTCGTTCAGACTGATGCACGTCGCCCCGGGGAAGTCATAGGTCAGCTCCGGCGCCGAGCGCGCCCCCGCCTGCTCCAGCAACGCCCGGCCGATGCCATCGAGCTGCGCCGTCGTCATCCCAGGCTCCAGGCGCGCCAGCATCGTGTCCAGCACCGTCGCCACCAAGCGGCCGACCCGCTTGAGGCCTTCGATATCGCGTTCGTTTTCGATGGTCATCCTCTGCTCCTATGCTCTGAATACGAAAGCTTACCCATGCTGAGCGCCAATGAGGCCACCGAACCCAGCTCTGCGGTCCGGGTGGATGTGGGTTCGACCGTCGGCAGCATGGATGCTGCCGCCGAGCGTACATGGATGTATTCACAGCGCGTCGAACCCACATCCACCCGGACCGCAGGGCGGGAACCCCGGCACCGCCCCGGTTCCGCGCACCAGGGGCGAGGCGCCCGCCCCCGATAGGGGCTCCCTTGAGCGCGATCGGTTCGAGGAGCCGTTGCAACCGATGGGTTCGATGGCAGATCGGGCAATCGCCCTGAGGGCAGGGCTCCTACGGGTGCCCGTCGACAAGGCGGTGGGATATCAACAGGCGAGGCACCGGGGTGCCCACGTGCTGCTACAACCGCACGACCTTGCCCGGGTTCATCAGATTGGTCGGATCCAGCGCCAACTTGATCTGCTGCATCACCGACACCGCCTCACTACCGTGCTCAGCCTCCAGAAACCGCAGCTTCCCGTAGCCGATACCGTGCTCACCTGTGCACGTCCCACCCATCGCCAGCGCACGCTGCACCATGCGATCGTGCGCCGCGTTTGCGCGCGCCACCTCATCGGCATCATCCGGATCGAGCACATACACCAGATGGAAATTTCCATCCCCGACATGCCCCACCACCGGCGCCAACAACCCCGATTCGGCAATATCGCGCTTCGTCTCCACGATACACTCGGCCAACCGCGAAATCGGCACACAGACATCCGTGGGCATACCCTTGGCCCCAGGACGCAAGGCCAAGGCCGCGTAATACGCCTTATGCCGCGCCGTCCACAGTTTCGAGCGCTCCTCCGGCAACCGCGCCCAGCGGAAATCCGACCCGCCGAAATCCCGCGCAATCGCCCCCACCGCCTCCGCCTGCTCCTCTACGCTGGCCTCCGTGCCGTGGAACTCCATGAACAACGTCGGCGCCACCGGGTAATCCAAAGCCGAATAGCGATTGCACGCGTCGATCTGCACTTCATCGAGAAACTCGATCCGCGCCACAGGGATCTCCGACTGCATCGTCAGAATCACCGCATTGACCGCCGAGACCACATCCGGAAACGCGCACACCGCCGACGATACCGCCTGCGGAATGCCGTGCAGACGCAGCGTGACCTCCGTGATCACCGCCAGCGTCCCCTCCGAACCCACCAGCAGACGGGTCAGGTCATAGCCGGCCGCCGACTTGCGTGCCCGCCCGCCGGTACGGATCACCCGGCCATCGGCCAGCACCGCCGTCAGTCCCAGCACGTTGTCCCGCATCGTCCCGTAGCGCACGGCATTGGTCCCCGATGCACGGGTGGCGGCCATGCCGCCCAGCGATGCATCCGCGCCCGGATCGATGGGGAAAAACAACCCCGTGTCGCGCAGATGTTCATTGAGCGCCATCCGCGTGACACCGGCCTGCACCGTGCAATCCAGATCCTCAGCGGACACGCGCAGGATGGCGTTCATCCGGCTCAGATCGATGCACACACCGCCGCGCAGCGCCGCCGGACCGCCTTCCAACGATGTGCCGGTGCCGAAGGGGATCACCGGCACCCCATGTCGCGCGCAGGCCAGGACGATGGCGCGAACCTCCTCGGTGGACTCGGCGAAGGCGACCGCATCCGGCGCGATGGCCGGATGGTAGCTCTCATCCCGCCCGTGCAGTTCACACACCGCAGGGGTGGTCGACAAGCGATCGCCCAGGTGCCCACGCAATTCGCCAAGCAAGGCATCAGGGACATCGGCGCGCGGATACAGCGGTGCGCCGTGCGCAGCTCCGGCATGGGTGGTCATCGGGGTGTCCTCCTTGCAGCGGCAGTCGCGCCTGCCAGTGTAGCCTGCATCAGGCAACTGCACAGACGGCGGGACTGAAGCGATGGAACACCACCTCGCGATCGAAGCCCTTGGGCCGTACCTGCTCACACCGCGCCGGACAACCCGCCAGGACGGCCGCGGTCGCCGCGTCCGCCAGCATGGCCTCGGACACCACGATTTCGCCGCCCTCGCTCTCCCCTTGCAGCCGCGCCGCCAGGTTGACCGTCGAGCCGAAGTAGTCCAGGCGGTCGTTCATGGTCACCGCGATGCAGGGCCCGCAATGCAGACCGATCTTGATGACGATCTGCGTATCCGCATGCCCGGCGTTGAAGCCGGCTACCGCATGCTGGGTCGCCAGTGCGGCGGCGGCGGCCTGCGCGGGGTCGGTGAATACCGCCATCACCGCATCGCCGATGGTCTTCACCAGCGCCCCATCGTGCTGGCGCACGATGCCCGCGAGCAGGGCAAAATGATCGCGCACGCGGTGGTAGGCCTCGGCATCGCCGACCCGCTCGTACAAGGCCGTCGAGCCCTTCAAGTCGGTGAACATCAACGCGATGCGGGCAATGCCCACGTCGTCCCCCGGGCGCAGGGTCTGCTGCGAGAACAGGTCGCGAAACGTCTGCCGGCTGGTCAACCGGTCGGCGGTCAGCGCATCGGCCACCCAATCGCGCGACTCGATCACGAACGTCCGCTCGCGGTCGGCCTCGTTGACCAGCTCGATGCGGCCCGGCGCGGCGGGCTCGCCCACGCACACCCGCCGATCGCCATCCAGGCGGAACTCGGGGAACCCCCCGCCCGACCAGGCCATGTCCGCCTCGTCGCCCGGCTCCAGCGTGCGCAGACGGTAAGCCCCGGGCGCGAGCTGTGCGGCCAGGCTGCGACGCTGCCCGGCAGCCACCGTCACATGCACCTTGATATGCGGCGTGCTCATGGGGCCGAACAGACAGTACTCCCCCATCCCCAACGGGCGGATCGCCGGTGCCGGACGGAACACCGCCTCCACGTTGCGGCTGAAGTCGCGTTCGTAGTCGATATTGCAGCTGGCGCAGTGCGCGCCGCTGGGCAGGCCGTCCAGACCGGCGACGCTGGATTTGGCGACACGGCAGCGGGGGCAGAGCAAATCCCAGTGCAAATCGAGCATGCCGCTGCGTACCGCCTGTAGGCACAGATCGATGGCATGCGCCTCGGCCACCTGCCACTGCCGGGCCAGGGCCAGCGGGCGGATATGCCAGACATCGACATCCTGTGCGCTGTGGATGAGCGTGGCCAGTCGCCGCGCCAAGCCATGCCCAAACGGGCTGGCTTCGATCTGCGCCACAGCCGCCTGCAACCGCTCGCCGGCGCCTGCGGGCAGGCGCGGCGGTGGATGATCGAAGGGCTCGCTGCGTGCGCCAAGCGCGTACGCCCGGGCCGCTTGCGCCAGTGGTGCGAAGCTGCGCTCGGCACCACGGAAGAACGCGCCGCTGCGCAGGATCAGCCAACCCAGCGCATTGGCCGGCCGGGCGCGGAGATGATAGTGGCCGACACAGCCGTCCTCGTCGTCGGCAAGCTCCAGGCGCGCGCACAGCTCGGCCAACGGGCCGCGGCTGAACACGCGCAGGTGTTCGAACCAGTGCCCGCTCACCCAGTTGACGGGCTTCTCTTCCCAGGCCAGCGCCACCCGCCCCTGGCGGCCTCGGCCGTGGTAGGCCACCGAGCCGTCCGCGCGCGGGGTTTCGATGATCTCGTGGCGCGGAAGACCGGCAGCCTCGTTGAAACGTGCGGTATCGGCAAGGCTTTGCCACATGGCCGCACGGTCGACGCCGGGGAACGGCCAATGAAACACTCTGGCGCAGACGGAAACGGCAGCTCGACTCATAGTGTTACCAGGCTCGATACCGGTGGGATGTCATTGCAGTGTAGGTGCGCACGCATGCCGCCGACGGATGCGTCGAGCCGTCGATCAGTGCCGGGACATGACCAGGTCCGGATAGCGAACCGTCCACTCCCTGACCCACCCCTCCAAGGCCTCCGCGCGCATCGGCCGGGCCACGAAATAGCCCTGGGCCACATCGCAGCCGGCGGCGCGGACGAAGTCCCAGTCGGCCCTGTCTTCCACGCCCTCGGCAACGGTTTTCAAACCCAGTCGCCGCGCCATATCCATGGTGGTTTCGACGATAGCGCGCAGAGCCGGGTCCTGCGATGCGCCGTGGATGAAGCTCTGGTCCAGTTTGATCTCATCGAACGGTATGTCGCGCAATTGGGCCAGGGAGGAGTGCCCAGTACCGAAGTCGTCGATCGACAGGCCGGTTTTCCTGAGCCGAAGCCGGGTCAGAATGTCCAAGGGGGCGACCGGGTCCTCCATGAACCGGCTTTCGGTGATCTCCAGCACCAGGCTCTCCAGCGGCACCCCCGCCTCCTTTGCGGCCTGGGCAACGGCTTCGGGAAACGCCAGGGCATTGAGGTTGGTCATCGAGACATTGACAGCGACCACCAGCCCCAGGCCGTGGTCGTTCCATCGCCGGATCTGGTACAGCGCATCGCGCAGGACGACGGTCATCAGATCGTCGATGAGCCCGTGCTCCTCGGCCGTGGCGATGAACGCACTGGGGTAGACAAGCCCGTCTTGCGGGTGCTCCCAACGGACCAGCGCCTCGACACCGGCGATCGCACCGTTGGCCAGCGTCACCTGCGGCTGATAGCGGTTGGTCAGTTGCCCATCGGCAATGGCCTGGCGCAGCGCCGCAGCGTCGTACATCTTGCCTTGGCGGGCGTTCCCGAGGCGGCGTTCGGAGACCGCATACAGCGCCAGCAGTCGTCGGAGCTGGTCGATCGAGAAGGGTTTCTGCACGACACCGAGCACATCGAGCCGATGGGCCCGGGCGAGCTTGCCGACGCTGTGCAACACCCGCTCGCTCTCACCGCTGATCAGCACCAGCGCACCCGAATAACCCACACTGACGAGGTTGCGCACCAACTCCACGCCGTCCATACCCGGCATCTGAAGATCGCAGAACACCAGATCGACGGGGGTCGCGGCAGTGAATACGGGCAACGCATCTTCGGCGGACGCATAGGCCAGAACGTTCTCGTAGCCGAGGCTGTTCAACTGGCGGGCCAGCAGCTTGCGTATGAACGCATCGTCGTCGATCACGACAATGGCCGCATCGCTCGCCATGGCCATCAGATCCTCTCCTCGTCATCGAGCAGGCGGCGGATGTCACGCTCCACGTCATGCATTGCGGCGTCGAAATCCACCACACCGAAGACCGACACCGCATCACCGCCGATACGGCTTGCGCTTTCCAGTTCGGCGCACAGGTCGCCCATGACCATAGCGCCCACCGACCGGCTGGACGATTTGAGCTTGTGGGTGATGTCGGCCATGCGTCGGGTGTCCCCCGCGGCGAACGCTTCGCGCAACTGGGCGACATACGCCTTGGCGGCCTCCAGGTAGTCGGCCAGCAACTCGCGCACCAAGGCGGTGTCGTCGCCGACCATGTCCTTGAGCACCTCGACGTCCATGACCGGCACGTCTATCGCACGAACAGGCGCGCTCTGTGCCGCCACCCCGGCGACGGCGACGCCCGTCGGGAGCCATTTCTCCAGTACGGCGCGCAGGCGGACGATCTGCACCGGTTTGGTCAAATAGTCGTCCATACCGGCTGCCTTGGCACGACTGGCCTCGCCGCGCAAAGCATGAGCCGTCAGCGCCAGAATGGGCATGCGACGGCCCTCGCCTTCCTCATGGCGGATGGTTGCGGCCAATGCGTAGCCGTCCATTACCGGCATATGCAAATCACTGAGCATTAGGGCGTATTCACTCTCGCGCCACAGCTGGAGAGCCTGGGCGCCGTCCCCGGCCACTTCGGCCGCGTAGCCCAGCAACGCCAGTTGCTGGAGGATCACCTTCTGGTTTATGGCATCGTCTTCAGCCACCAGGATGAGACGCCCCTGGGATCTCGCCTGCGCAATGCTTGGACGCGTCCCGACCGGCGGTTGCACCGGCCCGTCACCTCCCTCGATGCCGATCTCGGGCACTTCGCGCCCCGCGGCAACCGCCACTGCGGTGAGGAATGCCCGTCGCCGCAGCGCTGTGCGTCCTATGGCAACCACGCCGGGCGCGAGGGCTTTCGGGTAGCGGCCCATGCCACCGTCCAGAATGACGCGCCGTACACCCGCGAGCGCACCGTCAGGAAAGGATGCCTGGTACTGGTGTTGGAAGCCGGCCTGGATGATCACCGCAGATGTCGTGTCGACAGCCTCGATGCGCGCGGCCTCGCTCTCGTTCGCCGCCGATCGGACCAGCGCCCCGGCATGCGCCAGATAGGCACACAAGTCCTCCGCGTGCAGGTCCGGATCGGGAACCACGATACAGTCCACGCCCGACAAGTCGGGATACTGTCGTGGCGATGCCCCATTGATGGGCACCAACGGCAACGTGACGGTAAACGTGGATCCGCTCCCCTCGGCGGTGGTGACCTCGATGCGGCCATCCATCAACTCGACCAGGCGCTTGCAGATCGCCAGCCCCAGACCGGTACCGCCGAAACGCCGCGTGGTCGAGACTTCCGCCTGCGAGAAAGACTGGAACAACTGATCGACTTTGTCGGGATCCATGCCGATGCCGTTGTCTTCCACGCTGAACGCTATATCGAACGCGCCGCCGGCAGGGGTTACGCGGATACCGACCCGGCCGAGCTGTCCGGCCCGGCCGGCGGAAAATTTGATGGCGTTGCCCATGAGGTTGTAGAGCACCTGCCGCAACCGCAGTTCATCGGCCAGTACCTGCTCGGGCAAACTTGGTTCGACAAACACCGATAGCGCGACATCGGACCGGGCGGCGACCGGGACCAACGTATCGCACAAGCCCTCGACCAGCTCGGCCAACCGCACTGGTGCGCTCTCGATATCCAGCTTTCCCGCCTCGATTTTGGAGAAGTCCAGAATGTCGTCGATGATGCCGAGCAACGAGGTGGCCGACTCGCGAACGGTTTTCACCATATCGATCTGCTGGGCGGACAATGGCGTGTGCGCGAGCACATCCACCATGCCGATCACCCCGTTCATGGGTGTACGTATTTCATGGCTCATCGTCGCCAGGAAAGCCGACTTGGCGAGGCTGGCCTGCTCGGCCTCGGCCTTGGCCTGCTCAAGCTGCCGGTTGGTCGCCCGCAATTGGGCCGTGCGCTCCTCCACCCGCTGGGCCAGCAGCCGCCGGTCGGCTTCGATCTCCAGGTTGGCCGCCTGCAACTCGGCGGTGCGCTCGCGCACCTGGGCCTCCAGGCAGTCGTTGAGGTTGCGCAGTTCGGCCTGCGCCGCGGCCAGCTCGCGCGTCTTGAGCACCGCCGCCTCATAGCTGGAGAGCAGCAGATTGAGAATCTGCAAACGGTCGGAGGTGATGAAGAAACGCGAGCCGGAGAACAGGATCTCGACGCCCATCTGGGTCTGGCCGTCGTCGCGCAAGTGCCGGTTGGCCATGATGTAGGCGACACGCGACAACAGATAACCGGCGTCGAAGGGTTTGACGATGAAGTTGTCCGCCCCGCACTCCAGGCCCTTGACCACGTCCACCGGGTCATTCAGCGAGGTGAGCAGAATCACCGGAATGTTTCGCAGTGCATCGTCCTGTTTGATGTACCGGCACAGCTCGTAGCCGTTCATCTCGGGCATGACGATATCGCTGATGACCAGCAGAGGGGGCGCCCGGCGCACCCTCACCAAGGCATCGCGGCCATTGCCGGCGGTTTGGCAACGGTATCCCTGCTGTTCCAAGGTGAAGCGCAAGCGCTCCGATTGGGTGGGGCTGTCCTCGACCACCAGGATGTAATCGACCGGGTCCATTTCAATCCCCAACGGGTGCGGTCCTGGCTTCCGATGACCCTTCGGACGTCAGGCGAATCAAGAGCGCTGGCATCCGATCCGGAGCCAGTACATACAATGCGGCGCCAAGCCGGTCGGCTTCGCCCGGCATACCGTTGACGACACAGCTCGCCGCGTCCTGCACGATCGTGACCGCGCCGCGTTCGCGCAGGGTCTTGAGTTCCTGCGCGCCGTCCTTCCCCATGCCCGTGAGCAGGACCGCGACGGCGCGTGCACCGTATGACGAGGCCACCGATCGGAACAGGTGGGCCACGGAGGGGCGCAGGCCGTGATCGGGCGGGCTGTCGGACAGCTCGATTTGACCGCCCTCACCGATGCCCAGGTGCCGGCCGTCCGGGGCGAGATAGACATGGCCGGCACGCACCGCTTCGCCATGGGCGGCAATACGCACCGAAACCCCGGTCCGCTGAGACAGCCAGGTCGCCAGACCCGGCAGAAAACCCGCCGCGATGTGCTGAACGATGAGGATCGGCAGCGGAAACGTCGGCGGCAAGCCCGCCAGCAGAGTCTGCAGAGCCGGGGGGCCGCCGGTCGAGGCACCGATGGCAAGAATCTCGACGCGTGCGGCGTGAGGGCGGACGTCCACGCCTGTGGCCGATGCCCGCAGACCGCCGGCCGTGCGCGTTCGCGACCAGCGCTTGACGACCTTGACCTCGGCCATCAAGGCGGCGGTCTGCGCCAGCTTGGCCGCCAGAGCGGGGTAGTCGGGATGATCCACACCCTCAGGCCGTGCCGCCACCGCCACCGCCCCGGCCGCCGCAGCACCATCGGCGATGTCAGCATCGCCGATCAGGGTGGCAGGCACGCAGACGACGATGGACACCGGTTGACTCTCCATGACATGTCGTATGGTGGCGAAACCGCGGTCACCGGCGCCATTGACACCCAGGACGACCACATCCGGCTGGGTGCGCAGCAGATCGTCGTGCACAGCGTCGCCGCTATCACCGGCGCGTACGACATGCAGTCGCGAATCCTGACTCAGAATGTGGACCAACAGGCGCTGGACAGCGAGGGAATCCTCGGCAACGAAAACGTTAAATTTTCCACTTTTTATCGTCATGCCAACCTGCCGATGGCATCGAGCAGGTTGCTCTGTTCGAAGCTGCTCTTGACGATGTATGCATTGGCGCCGACATCGATGCCGTGCTCTCGGTCCTCGCGCGATGAGCGGGCGGTCACCAGAATCACGGGGATCTCGGACAAGGTCTTGTCCGCGCGTATCCGCGCGGTGAGGTCGAAGCCGTTCAGCCGCGGCATTTCGACGTCGGAGACGACGAGGTCGAAATCACCGGTGCGCAGCGCGGTCAAGGCATCCACGCCGTCGACCGCCGTTTCGACCGCGTAACCGGCGGCATCGAGAATGCCCTTGAGCAGCATCCGCGAGGTGATCGAGTCCTCGACCAGCAGAATGCGTGTTGCCGGCCCCGGCGCATCGGGCTCCGCGGCCACCTGCGAACGGCGCGGCACCGAATGGCTGCGGATGGCCGATTTGATCAGGTCCGCGACATTGAGTATGGGCGCCACCTTGCCACTGGCGAGCACGGCGGCGCCGCTGATATTGCGCACCCGCGAGAGCGGGCGGGAGAAGGTCTTGACCAGAACCTCCTCATCGTGGATGACATCATCGACGACGAATGCGATACGCACGCCGCCGGCGCCGAGCACCGCGACCTGCACAAAGCCTGCCGCGGAAGCGGACGGGCTGGCGATCGGCATATCGAGCACCTCATCCAGCCACACCAGCGAAACCGCCTTGCCATCCAGGGCAATCGTCTGACGGTTCTCTACCGACTTGATCGTACCGACGTCGATACGCGCGACGCGCTCCACATGCGCACTGGGAATGACCAGCATTTGAGCGCCGGCACATACCAGCACGCCGCGGAACGTCGAGAGGGTAAGCGGCAGAACCAGGCGGAACGTCGTACCGAGCCCTGGCCGGCTGTCGACGGTGATGCGCCCGCCGAGCTCCGCCACCTGTTCGCGTGCGATCGCAAGACCCAGCCCGCGTCCGGAGATTTCAGTGATCAGCGGGCTGGTCGAGACGTCCGAGCGGAAGATCAGCTCCAGTACCTCACTATCGTCCAGCGCATCGGCGTCCTCGGCCTTGATATGGCCGCGCTTGACTGCCGCGGCTTTGACTTGAGCCGGGTCCACACCCGCGCCATCGTCCGCGACCACGATCTCCACACTGCCGCCATCCAGCGGGGCCACGGTCACGGCCAGTTGCGCGCGGGCCGGTTTGTTGCCGCTGCGGCGGCGCTCGGGTGGCTCGATGCCATGGTCGATGGCATTGCGCAGCAGGTGCACGAGGGTGTCTTTGATGCCCTCCAGAACCCGCTTGCCGATCTCCACATCGCCACCGTGCAGGACCAACTCGACCTCCTTGCCCTGGTCGCGGCAAAGGTCGCGAACCAATTTCGGAAACGCGTCCGAGACGGCCGAGAACGGCAGCATCAACAGCGTCTTGGAGCCTGCCAGCAGGTCATCCACCTGTTTGCCGATGACATGCTGGTTGCGCGTGGTCAGGCGGCCGAGCGCCTGGATCTTCTGCTCCAGCGAGCGGGCCCAGCCGGTGTTCCAATCAAGGAATGCCGTGACCGCCGGTGCCGTGCGCAGACCCCGCACGGACGCTTGCACCCGGCTCCACTGTCCGTTCCATTCCTCGAACGCGTGCTCGATCGACTGGATTTCGACCATATGCTGCGCCAGTGCCTGCTTTGCGCTGAGCATCTCTTCGGCCTCGAGCAGCAGCATCTCCAGCTTGCCCGCCGACACGCGGACCGTATCGGTCAGCACGGTGGGCGCGGCCGCGGCGACAGGGCCGGGCACCGTGGCCGGCGTCCGTGGACTGACGGCCGGCACCGCCTCGCCCGTGTCCCAGAAGTGCAATCGGCGAATGACATCCGATGTCCGGGCACGGGTTTCGGCGGGCGATGTACCTTGCGGCTCGAGCATGAGGGTACCGATGAGATCGATGGCGCCATGCAGCGCATCGAAGCCGGCCTGGGGTGGATAGGCCAGGCGCTGGCGTTGAACGGCCAACACATCCTCCAGCGCCTGACAAACCGCTTCGATGTCGATCAGCTCGACGGCGCGTGCGGCCCCTTTGAGGCTGTGGGCATGGCGAAACACCACCTCGAGCCGCGCGGGCGCATCGTCAGCGGCGGGGTTGTTTTCCATCTCCAACAGACAGGATGACATGGCGTGCAGGTGCTCCCTCGCCTCCACCGCGAAGGTGGC
>CBFGWV010000072.1:0-17775 GCA_965652545.1 uncultured Candidatus Competibacteraceae bacterium
TCGGTAGCCGGCTGAAAGCCGGCCGCTTGATAAGCCCATCGTTCGGCGCCATGCGGCAGTTTCGACGCCGTCAGTCAGCCGGGCCGCTGAAACGCCGCCATGTGGAATCGCGCGTGCTCGGGCGTATAGCGATACGCCGCCCCCACCGGGCACGCGTGTCGTGCCAGGCAGCCTTGTTTGTGGCAGGCCGCCTCGGGCGTTGCTGCGAGATAGCTCCGGCAGGCACCGACGTCGTAGCCGCCGCCCCTGAATGCATTGACCGGGCACGCGCCGAGGCAGGGTCGGTCGGTGCAGTTGTCGCAAGGCGATGGCCGGGATGCATTCGGCGGCAGGTCAAACACCTCGTCGAAAACCAGTGCGAAGCGGAAGGCGTGCCACAGGCCGTACCGGTCGTGTATCAACACCATCACCGGCGAGGGCTGCATGAGCCCGGTCCGCTGGGCCCAGCGCTGGAAGGGATGGTACGGCGGCCCGCCGAAGGGGTAGAGGGCCAGGGCGCTCCAGCGCGTGGCCAGCGCGTCGCCGATGCGGCGGCTCCAGCGGTCGAGTGGGTCGGGGTGGCCGTCGGTGGCCTCGGGCGAGGTGGAGAACGCCGGCCAGAGGGATGAGCCGGCGTTGCCGACGATAAGCAAGGTGCCGGCCGTGGCCCCGGGGCTTGGGACGGCATCGGCCTCGCTTGGGTGGAAGCCGCCGAGACGGCGCAGGCCGTGGACGGCCAGTTCGGTGTCCAGGGTGTGGAGGTTCATGCCGGGATGCTCAGTGGGCTGGCTTCGGGGTCGATGGCCGGGCCGTGGGCGATGGCGGTGATTTCGGTGTCCAGGAACAGCTCGCCGTCGATGTCGTGGTCGACGTGGTTGCCGGCTTGTTCGGTGCGCACGCTGACGACGGTGGCGCCGGCCTCGTGCGCGAGGTCCGCGGCTTCCTGGCGTGCGATGGCTTCGGCGCGGGCGAGGGCGTCGGGCAGGTTGTCGAAGGGGATGGGCGGGCCGTGATGGTAGACGCGGAAGGCGCCGTTGGTCGGCTGGCTGACGGTGACGCGGACGCGTTGTTCCACCTGCCCCATGACGGCGCCGTAGGCGTTGGCGACGTTGCCGTGCTCGGGCAGTTTGAGGGCCATGGTGGTCCGCCGCGCCAGTTCTGGGAACAGGCTTGCCGCCGGGGCGCCGACGCCGATCAAGGGCATGGACGGGGAGAACCCGACGTGGATGGGTGTGGTGCCGGTGTTTGCCAGCAGCAGTTGGGTGAGCATGCCGGTGAGGGCATCGTCGTGGGGAGTGTCGGACAGGTGCAGGCCAGCGTCCACCAGGGTACGGGCCAGGGCCTGCAATACGGTGTCGATGACGGCCCGGCTGGGGCCGTGGGCGTCGCCGGCGGCCCAGTCGCCCAGGCCGTAGACGTGGCGCATCTGCCGTGCCCAGACGCGTGCGGCCAGCTCGGCGGCTTCGCCATGCCAATGGTCGCAGAAGCCCAGGACATGGGCGGCGTCTGAGGGGGTGAAGCCGCTGTAGCGGGCCAATCCGCGCCGCTCCAGCCGGCCCAGGCCGCGGGCGAGTTCGCGGTCTTCGAAGGCGGCGGTGGCCAGTTCCACCGGGCCGGCTTGCAAGGCGTCCCAGGCTTTGAGCTCCGCGCTGCCCAGGCTGGCCAATTGCACGGCATCGGCGGCCTGGGCGACCACGAAGCGGTTGTTGCGCGCATCGGGCGACCAGGCCCACTGACGTTGCATGGCCTCCAGGACGTGTGGATGGGTGTGGGCCAGGAGGCTCATGGGCACTACCCGGCGGGGCCCGACCATGAGCCCGCGGCCGCCGAGGAAGCGTGCTTCGCTGTCGGCACCGAGTCCGACCGAGATCACGCGGATGGCATCCACCATGGGCCGGGTATCGCCGATGCGCGCACCCTGGCTGCTCAGCGCCGGTTCGCCATCGCGCAGGATGGCCACGTCCGTGGTGGTGCCGCCGATGTCGGCGATGATGGCGTCGCGGGCACCGGAGAGCGCACGCGCGCCGAGCACGCTGGCCGCCGGTCCGGAGAGCACGGTGCCGACCGGTTTGCGCAGGGCGGTGTCGAGGTTGATCAGCGAACCGTCGCCCTTGACCACCATCAGCGGGGCGTGGATGCCGCAGTCATCGAGCATGGCGGTCAATGCGTCGATCAGGCTGCGGATGCTCGGTATCAGGCGGGCGTTGAGGACGGTGGTGAAGGCCCGCTGGGGGGCGCCCAGGCCGTGGGCCAGTTCGTGGCCACAGGCGACCGGCTTGCCGGTGAGGTCGAGCACCCGCTGGCGCAGGCGTCGTTCGTGCGCCGGGTTACGCACGCCGAACGCCGCCGAAACCGCGAATGCGGATACGCGGCCGGCGAGGGCTGCAATGGCCGTGTCCGCGGCGGCTTCGTCGAGAGCTTCGCGTTCCTCGCCCAGCGCGGTGTGCCCGCCGCGCAGCCGTACGATGCAGTCCGCCGGCACGAGCTGCAGCATGCCGCTTTGGCGCACCTGCGCATCGTCGTAGCCGGCCAGCAGCACGGCCACCGGTGCACCGCGGCCCTCGACCACGGCATTGGTGGCCAGCGTCGTGGACAGGCAGACCAGCCGGACTTGAGTCCGCGCCGTGGCCGGCAGCGCATCGACGGCCGCGGCCAGCCCCACGGCGAGGTCGTGATGGGTCGTCAGGCGCTTGTGGGCGGCCACGATACGGTCGTGTTCGTCGACCAGGACGGCGTCGGTGTAGGTGCCGCCGGTATCCAGCCCCAGGCGCAGGTTCATGGTCGGCTACTCCGCAGTCGAATGGCCCAGCATAGCCAAAGCCGGGATCGCCGCTGCGTGCCGCAGGCGACGCCTGTTTGTCCGGTGCCGCAGGCGGCTATCATGCCGACTCGTTCCACAGTGGCGTAACCGGGGATGTGCGTGTGAGCTGGATCGAAATCGCGCTGCTCCTTGTGGCCATGGCATGGATCGGTGCCGTGGTGTGGGGGCTGAGGACCATGGCGACACCCACCCAGGGTGCGTCCATCGCGCCGGATGCCCAGGGGCGGGCGGTCATGGTGATTGGTGTGCAGGAAATGTTCACTCGCGGGAGCGGCCGGCATGCGCTGCCGCGGGAGTCGGTCGACCGGCTCATCGCGGCCATCAACACCGTGGCTGCACGGGCCGGGTCGCAAGGCATCCCTGTCCTGTATGTCCGCAGCGAACTTGCGGGGGGGCCGCTGGGCCCGCTCGCCCGCCTGGTGTTCGGCACCCAGGCTGCGGCGACGCATCCTGGCGGCGGGCTGGATCCGGCATTGGCCGACGTGCGCGAGGTGTTCTCCAAACAGATCGGGGATGCATTCTCCAATGACGAGTTGGACGGTTACCTGCGTCGGCGGGCGGTGGGCGAGGTCATGCTCATGGGGTTGGACGGTATCGCCTGCGTTCAGCGCACGGCCCGTGGTGCGCTCAACCGCGGATACCGGGTCACGCTGCTGGAGGACGGCATCGTCACCGGCGCCCCCCGAGTCTGGCGGCGGTGGCGGGCGAAGCTGGAGTCGGCCGGGGCGGCCATCGCTTCGGTGGATGCCTGCTTACCCCCTGCCGATCCGTCGGCGCCGGCCGCTAGCGAGCGGCCGAGCCTTCCGTAGCCATGGCGTCGGGGGCCGGCACCTGATAGCCGAAGTGGGCGGCGACGGTGCGCGTGCAATGGGCGATGGTCTGCCGCTCGCTCGGGCTGAATCCCGGTTCGTAATAGTCCGGAAACCGCAGTCGTTGCGCGGCCTGCTCGATGAGCGCCTCGTCCACCCTCAGGTCGCAGTGCTCGAACACGCTGTCGAGGACGGTGCGGGGTGAGCGGCACAGGTCCTCGTAGCGCACCACCAGCGTCGCCTCGCGCAGCGAGGGTGAGCTGGCGAGCGTGCGGGCGACGTGAGCGTACACGGCACTCCACAGTCGGGCCCAGCCTTCGATCTCCTCACCCTGCGCCCAGGCGTCGACGATCCGGCGGGTCGTCTCGGGGTCGTTGACATTGATCGGGCGGCGGTCGAGGCCGAACTCGAAATGGCCGACCCGCTGCATGTAGCGCAGCGCGCGCGGGTCGTCTTGATGGTGGGCGGTGAACCGCTGGTGCTGTCGTTGCAGCGAGGCGATGTGCCACAGCGGCTCGCGGATGGGGATGACGAAGCGGGCATCGGGAAACAGACGGTGCAGGTAGGCCAGTCGGGTGATGTTGTAATTCGCTTTGGCCAGATAGCGCCGTCCGCCGCGCAGCCAGATCAACTTGCGAAGATGGGCCCGATAAAAGGCCTCGAACTCGGGCGAGCGGGTGTCGCCATCGAGCACATCGCTGGTGGTGGGGTCATGCAGGTCCGGGAAGAAAGCCATCCACAACACCTCCTCCAGCGCCTCGGGGCTGTCGGCGGTGACCTCGATCCCATCGCCGTGCGCCCGTTCGACCGCTTTGGCCGGTGTGCGCTGGCTGTGTTCGAGGAAACGGTTCCACATCCACGGTGCGAACACCGGTGGAAAATCCTTGTAGGCGTGGCTGACGGTGTCATCGGTGCTGGAGAGCAGCTCCAGCAGAATGGTGCTGCCGGAGCGGGCCAGGCCGCTGATGTAGATCGGGCGGTCGATGTCGATCTCCGCGACCTCGTCGGCGAGCAAGCGGTCTTCCAGCCGGCCCAGGCCGATCCACCATTGTGGATGGCGGTCGACCAGACCGCCTAGCGTGTCCAGCCATCGTGGAACGTCGAATGCACTGCGGCTGTGAGGGGTTGCTGTGGCCATGGTCGGCTAAGCCTCCGTGTCGAATAGCTACTGGATGCGCAAGATCCATTTGATGGCTAGCGCTGCCATGAAGAGAGTGAGAAAGAAAATCAACGGCCAGCCACGGACCCAATCCGGGCCGAACGGCAAGTGACGTTGACTGGGCAGATCGATCTCGATGCGTTCGACGGGTAGGTCGTCCGCGAGATAACCGGCGGGGTTGGCGATCAGGAGATTCCACCAGGCGCGCTTGTGAACCACGGGGACGGGGGCATCGAGCGCAATACGCTCGACGGTGCCGCCGCGATCATCGGTCACCACGATGGCCTCATCGCCCTCGGGCCAGCGCGCGGAGTATCCCGCCGGTGCGACCTGCACCGTCGGTTCGTATCCAGGCGCCGGGTAGTCGTAGCCATACGCACCGTCGATCCAGACGATCAGGCAGAGTGCGGGTAGCCCGGAGACCAGCGCCGGCCCCAGCACCAAGCCGATCTGACGCAATGAGTGGCCCATCATGTCCGCCATCAGCGAGCGGGCTTCGCTGAACGAGCCCTCGTGTGCATCCAGTGCCAGACGGGCCTCGACCAAGCCTTGCTTGGCTTCGGTGATCCGCCCCTGGGGCGAGATGGCGCGGTACAAGAGCATGGTCGCCAACCCGGCGATCACGCCCCAGACCACCAGCCGCAGTGCCGAGGGCAGTGCGATGGCCAGGGCGGTGTCGACCGCCTGGAACAGCGGGGCGGGTAGATCCAACAATCCCATGAAACGACCTCGCAGGCAGGTTCAGGGCCGGATCAACGCTTCGGGTGTTGCTGGTTGCGCTGCGCGTTGGGCTCCGCCAGCGTCTCGTCATCTTGCTCATCCATCTGCGGATGCCCCTCGCGCGCCATGCGACGACGCTTGAGGCTGCGCCGTATCGGCCACAGCACGATGAACGACAAGGCGGCGACCACGGCCATGATCAGCCCCCACAGGGCACCGATCAGGGTGATGCCCGCCCCGGGGCCGACATAGGCCAGCGCCGGGCCGGCGAGGGTGAGGGCGAGGCTTGCAAAGATGATTTTCGCCCCAGGCGAAAAGGTGGGTGTCGGGGTACGCGTCCGGTCGTGTCCGCTCACTGGTTCTCTCCTGTACCGTTGAACAAACGGTCGAACCACCCCTACCACCTTGGCCGGGGTGCCGTGCGGCCGGTGGGAGGTACGCAAAGAACGCCCACCGGTTTGGCACGTTGCTGCTACAGCGATAGGACGATCGCTGCTGTGGTCGGTCCACCGGCCCCGTGCTTGCGCGCCAGGGCGCAGCGGACAACCTCGCCAGCGACTGTAGGCGGAGTTTCCTGACTAGCTTCTGAATGGAGGACGACTCGTCTACTGCACCCGCTGCACGACCAGACCGGTGAGCCGTTGCACCTGCGGCCCGAGCAGGAATGAGATGAATGCCGCCGCCGGCCAGGCGGCCAGAAACGCCTGACCCCAATAGCGCAGAAAATCGGGGTGAAGTCCGAGGTTCAGCCACGTCACCCAGCCACTCATCGGGATCGACAAGGCCAAAGACATGAACAACGAAAAGACCAATCGGTGAATCAGGCTCATGACGCCTCCGTGTGTACAGCAACGGAGGCGATGTTAGGTGTTTCTGTACATGATAAAAATAGCCTGTAATTGAAGCTCAAATTTCAAAAATGGAATCTTCATGCTGGACGATATCGCCTTGTTCATCCACATCGCCGACCACCGCGGTCTGGCGGCCGCGGCGGCCCGTCTGTCGCTGCCACCGGCGACAGTCACCCGTCGTTTGCAGAAGCTCGAATCACGGCTGGGATGCCGCTTGATCAACCGCTCCGCACGTGGGTTTCACCTCACCCGCGAGGGCGAGATCTACTACCGGGAGTGCGCCGAACTGGTCGGACTGCTGAGCGAGCGCGCACAGAATTTGGAGTCGGCCCTGCACCAGACCAGTGGCCCGCTACGTGTTCTGGCGCCGCCGAGCTTCGCCCAACGCACGTTGCGAGCCGCCTTGAATGGGTTCCTCAGCCGCTACCCGGAGATTCAGCTCGACCTGACGCTGAGCCACGAAACCGAAGACCTGCCGGCCAGCGGGGCCGACCTGGCCTTGCGGATCGGGCCGCAGGCCGATTCAGGTCTGACGCAGAAGCGGATCGGGCGGATCGCCACCGTGTTGATCGCCGCGCCTGGGTACGTGGCGGCAACCGGTATGCCAGCGACGCCTGATGAGTTGGTGGGCCATCGGCGACTCGTGACCGCACCCATTGCGCAGTGGGACTTGGTGAACAGCGCCGGGCAGGTGTGGCGGCAACCGGCAGGGCGGCCGGTCGTGATGGCCAACGATCTGCAGGTTACCGCCAACCTGGTACGCGACGGTCAGGGCATCAGTCTGATGCCGGTGACCGAGGTGTTCGACGAACTGGCCGACGGCCGCTTGGTCCGTCTGCTGCCCGATTGGCACGGCCCGATCCGGGATGTCCATCTGGTGTGGTCCCATGGACGGCTGCTCCCGGCCCGGGCGCGCCTGTTGGCGGACTGGCTCACCGATGCCGTACGTGGGATGCCGCAACTCCAGGGCGCGCTTCCGCCGCCCCCATCGCGTCCCTAAACGAGATTGGCGATCAGGAATTCGCGCACGGTCTGCGGTGGACGGCCGGTGAGTGTCTCGACGGTGTCGCTGGTCGAGGCCACATTGCCCGCTTTGGTGTTGATGTCGAAGCTCACCAGCAAATCGGCGAGGAATGGCGGCACCCCATGGGCTTTCATGCCCTCGCCCAGTTGCGCCGGCGTGACCGGCACGACCTCGATCGCTGTACCGGTTATATCGCTGACGATCGCCGCCAGCGCGGGGTGGGATATCGCCTGCGGACCGGTGACGTCGAAGCGGCGGCGCTCGGTGCTGTCCGCGGCCAGGGCGGCTGCGGCGGTGCGGGCGCAGTCCTCGCGTGAGACATAGGCGACACCCAGGTCCCCAGCGGCCGAGAACAATTGCCCGGATTCGAGTGCCGACGGCAGGCTCATCATCAGCAGGTCGGTGTACCAATAGTTGCGCAGGATGGTCCAGGACAAGGGACTGTGTTCGAGGGCCTGCTCGGTGGCGTAGTGATCAGGCGCGAAGGCGATCGGCGAGCCGGGCTCGGGCCGCGGCATGGAGGTGTAGACCACGTGGCCGACACCGGCTTTGACGGCGGCCTCCAGTGCGGCCAAGTGCTGCCGCTGGCGGGCACCGGCCACCTCGATCGCGTCGGTGCTGACCAACAGCATGCGATCGGCACCGGCAAACGCCTGCGGCAGGCTGGCGCTGTCGTCGAAATCCGCCGCACGCACGGTGACGCCGCGCTCGGCCAGTTCGGCCAGGGTCTCGGGTTTGCGTGTGGTGGCGATGATCGCGCTGGCCGGGACGCCGTAGGTGTCCAACAGGTGGGCGATGACGCGCCGGCCCAGTTGGCCGGAGGCGCCGGTGACCAACAACGTTGCGGATTGAGACATATGGGCTTCCTTCGGGTATCAGATGCGGATCGTGCCGGCTTGGTGACACGAGTTAAGTTACGGTTTCGAACTTGGTTCGCTTTCGTAACTATGCAGCAACATGGTACCTGCTGCGGTAGTTCCCGCAAGAAGGGTGCTGAAGGTAAGCCGGTTACCTACGGGTAACGCAAAGCTGGGGTCTGCGGCCCGTCAGTCGGCGGCCGGGCTGAGAAACCGGGCCAGGCCTTGGGCGTCGAGATAACCGCCGTAGCAGTCGTAAACCTCGATATGATGGCGCCCGCCGAGGATGCCGCTTTCCTCGATTTGTTCGACCACGAGTTGGTAGTCCGGGCTGATGGCCAGCTGGTCGAGCGCCGCTTGGTCGCGCCACAGCGTGATCGTGGCGCATCGGTCACCCTGGCGGGTGAACAGCACGCCCAGACACCCTGGCTGGGCGCGGAACATGGGCAATGAGACATCGTGGGCAAAGGTGTTCAGGGCCGACTCCATACCGGGCAGCAAGTCCACTGTCCAGATGCGTACGATCATGCTTGGGCTCCTGCGACTATACGGAACCCAAGCATAGGTCACGTATTGAACCCATCGTACCCGGGCAGGATCGAAGCGCCAGTGGCGGTCGGCGAGGGCCGTCTTTCGGGTGCGCATGGCGCATCCGCGCAGTGACAAATAAGGATCTTCAATCACGCATGAACGAAACGGCGTTGACTCCTGAACAGATTCTCGATGCCGCGGAAGATGCCCTGCGGCGCTTTGGACCGGCAAAGACCAATGTAGTCGATGTTGCACGGGAACTGGGGGTCAGCCATGGTAGCGTCTACCGGCATTTCCCCAGCAAGGCGGCGCTGCGCGAGGCCGTCTGCGCGCGCTGGCTGGCACGGGTGGCCGAGCCGCTCGAGACCATCGTCGGTGCCGAGGGGCCGGCGGCCCAGCGCTTGCATGATTGGTGCCGGGCGTTGATGGCCACCAAACGCGCCAAGGCCAATGACGACCCGGCGCTGTTCGCCACCTATCACGCCCTGGCCGTGGATGGCCGCGGCCCCATTGCTGATCATGTCAATCATCTGGTCGATCAGATCGAGCGGATCGTCGCCGATGGTGTGGCGCGTGGCGAATTCACGCTGGACGACCCGCATGCCGCCGCACGTGCGGTGTTCGATGCGACCGGCCGCTTCCACAAGCCGATGCATGTCGCGGACTGGAACGACCCGGCTATCGATGCGGACTTCGATCGCGTCTGGGCGCTGCTGATTCGTGGGTTGGCCATCTGAATGACCACGTCCGCAGTAACCTCGACAGTGCCTGATCTCAACGAATTGTTTCACTGGTTGGTGGCCGAAGGGCGAATGGTCGCCGATGCCGACGCGTTGATTGACACCCTCGCGCGGCGGCTGAACGCAGCGGGTATGGGTATCTCGCGCATCCGCATCTCACAGATGATCGCCCACCCGTTGCTGCGGGCCTGGAGCGTGGTCTGGGTGCGCGGTCGCGGCGCCCGTCAGTCCGTCGTGTCGCATTCGGTGTTCGACACGCCGTCGTTCAAGGGCAGCCCGTTCGAGGCGGTGTTCCTGACCCGGCAGCCATTTCGCCGTCGGCTGCTCGACCTGGACCCGGTGACCGACCATCTGGTCTTGCACGAGATCGCTGCCGACGGCGCTACGGACTACCTGGCGTTGCCGCTGATCTCCGGCGACGGCACCATCCAGGCTGCGGCGTTTGCCAGCGACCAGCCCGAGGGTTTCTCCGATGAACAGGTCGCCGCGCTCACCCGACTCGTCCCAGGCATCGCGGCAGCTCTGGAGCCGGCGGCCACGCGGCGGTCGATGCTTAGCCTGCTGCGCACCTATCTGGGGCAAGGGCCGGCCAAGCATGTCATGGCCGGCGAGGTGCGCCGCGGCGAACTGGTGCACATGGACGCCGCGGTGTTCCTGGCGGATTTGCGCGGTTCCACCGCCCTGGCTGCGACCCGGCCGGCCGAGGAGGTGTTGGGTACTCTGGACCGGTTTTTCCAGATCGTCGTCGCCGCTGTGCATCGAGAGGGCGGCGATGTGTTGAAGTTCGTCGGTGACGGTGTGCTGGCGATCTTCCCGGTCGGTGACCGCAACCCCGCGGCCGTCTGCAACGCAGCCTATCGGGCGCTGACCCGGGCACGCTTCCGCTGTGAGGAGGACTTGCCCTTCGTCGGTGCCCTGCATTTCGGCAAGCTGAAATACGGCAACATCGGCAGCGCCGACCGACTGGACTTCACCGTGGTCGGCACCGCGGTCAACGTTACGCGGCGTCTGGAGGAGGTGGCAAAGGCCACCGACCGGCCGTTCGTCTGCTCGGCCGATTTTGCCGACAGGGTCCGTGGGCGGCGTTTCGAGTCTCTGGGTACCCACCCGATGAAGGGTATCGCCGAGGACCAGGAGGTGTTCGATCTGACCCGTGCTGTGACCAAGCCTCTTGTGGGGGTAAGTGCTTAGCTCATCTTGTCGTCGAAGGTGTCGCGTGCCGTGCGAATCTGCGGATGGGCCGTTGCCGCCCAGTCCACCAGAGTCTTGATCGGCCCCAGCAGCGAGTGCCCCAGTTCTGTGAGCGTGTACTCCACCCGCGGTGGGACTTCCGGGTAGATCGTCCGCCGGACCAGCCCGTCGCGCTCCAGCCCGCGCAAGGTCTGGGTGAGCACGCGCTGCGAGATATCGCCGATACGGCGCTTGATCTCCATGAACCGCAAGGTGCCGTCCTCCAGCACAAGTAATGACAGCACCGACCACTTGTCCCCGAGGCGGTCCAGGACATCGCGGACCGGGCAGTTTTCCACCTCGGACTTGTCCACCACCCCTACTCTCAACATGCTGTACCCGCCATTGCCGGTTCCGAATGTGCGGAGCATGCGCCGCCGCGAGGGCGGTATGCAATGGATACATAGTATTCATGGGGAACCATGCTCGGCACAGCGTCACATCAATCCAGCAACGCCCCATAAGACGCTCCATCCTCTGAACCCAGGCACCTGTAGGAGCGCACCCCTGTGCGCGATGGCCCGAAGCGCCATCGAACCTTCAACCCTTGGTGCCAACCGAGAGCGAATCGCGCACAGGGGTGCGCTCCTACAGGTGCCCGTTGCATGGGTCGATGGTGGGCCATGACGGATGATCAAGGCCCGCATGATCGCTTGCGGACATACCATCAAGGTGAGCCCCACGATCGCCCCTGCTCCGGGGCGCTCGGGGGGGCGGGAGATGGGCTCAGTCGTCCAGCCTACAGATCCAGTACCACGGACCTCGATGCCGGTAGCGCGGAGCACACCAGTGCATGCCCCGCCGGTGGCGCCTGGCCGGGCGTATCGGTGTAGGTGACCTCGCCGTCGAGAACCCGCGCCGCACAGGTGCCGCAATGCCCGTAGCGACAACTCCAGGGTGCGTCGATGCCCGCGTGCTCGGCCAAGTCCAGCAATGTTCCGGCCGCCGCCGTCCACGGGCGGGTCAGGCCCGAGCGGCTGAAATGCACCTCGGCCGCATCGACCGGCGCCGCCTGTGGGCCGCCGGTGCCGGCCGCCTGCCGCCGCAGCCCCGCCGGGCCGAACGCCTCGGCATGGATGCGCGCATCGTCCACACCCAGCGCCAACAGCGCCTCGTACACCGCCTGCATGAAGCCCGCCGGTCCGCACAGGTATACCTCCACCGTGGCCAGCGGCAGCAGCGTCGCCAACAAGGCCTGGTCGATGTGTCCGATGCTGTCGAACGCGTGGCCGGCGACATCCTGCGGACGTGGCGTGCTATAGCGGATGTGCGTCACCAGCGCCGCATGCCGTGCGCGGGCTTGCAGTACCTGCGCTGCAAACACCTGCTCGCCGCCGTGACGCGCACCGTGGATGAACCACACCGGGCGGTCCGGATACCGCTGGCGCTCCGGCGTGCCCCCGGTCAGGTGCTCGAGCATGGCCATCATCGGGGTGATGCCGATACCGGCGGAAATCAACGCCACTGGAGCGGCGCCATCGCGGCTGAGCGTGAAGTCCCCGCGCGGCGCCAGCGCGCTCAGCGTATCGCCGACGGCCAGGTGATCATGCAAGCCGTTGCTGACCTGTCCACCGGGCTCGCGTTTGACCGTCAGGCGGTAGTGCTCGCCATCGGCCGCGTTCGACAACGTGTACGTCCGCCGCAGCGGTGCCGCACCCCCGGGCAAGGCAAATGCAATCGGCAGGAACTGCCCCGGCAGATGCGGCGCAATGCGTTCCCCGTCGGTCGGGCGCAGGTGAAAGGAGCGCACCGTCGGGCTCTCATCGACGATGCGCGTCACCGTATAGCTGCGAAAGCCTGTCGGATCGGTGGGCCCGACATCCTCCCAACGGCCGGTGGCGGCGTTTTGCGGGGCAGGCTCCGGTGCACTCCAGCGCAGCGGCACGGCATCCTCGATCAGCACGCCCGCGGTGGGGCGGAACTGCAACAAGCGTTCGGCGCCGGCAAAGCGGGCGATCTCCGGCGCATCCCAGAGGATCGACGCCTCGCCGGTGAGCGACACCACATCGCCGGACTCGAAATCCACGAACAACAGCCCGGCAAAAGGGTGGGCATCGATGTTGCCCAGCGTCTGGAACATCGAGTTGCCGACGAAATCGGGCGAGGTCAGCACCGCTTGGCCGTTCTCGTCGGTGATGCGTACGAAACCCGGTCGCCCGCCCCGGTGGTTCACATCCACCCCTTCTGCGCGGTCGGCGGTCCCTGCTGCGGGTGAGGCGCTGGCAATGAAAAAGGTATCTGCGCCAGCGATCATCGCCAGCGCGCGCGCGGACAACGACCGCCCCAGCGGGTGCAGCCGGCGCGGTTGGCCCACGCTGGCCGGGTCGGCGCAAAACCGGGCCTGGCGCACCTGGATGTACTGCGGGCAGTTACCAAAGCTCTGCCCCACCGTCACCGTGAACCCCGTCTCGTCCATCGCACTGATGCTGCCGTTCATACGGTTGCGGCGCCGGGTTTCCAACTGCACCCCGACGAGCCCCAAGGGGGCGCCGGGCTTGAGGTTGTCCCGTATGGGGTCGCCGAAGACCGGCGTCGCCTCGATCCGCAAGGTTCGCGGATCCGGCGAGCTGACGAAGCCCGGTCGCCCCACGAGCAACGAGGCCCAGGGCCGGCGGGCGGCATCCAGGCTCCCGGCGATGATGAACGGCAGTTCGGGGAAGAAATCCCGGTGCTGCTGGGGCATGGCATCGCGCAGCACCTGGCGGCCGATCCGCTCGGCGAACGCGCGGGTGCCGGCACGGGTTTGCACGCGCCGCTCCCCGTCGTGGTAGGGCGCAAGGGCTTCGATGGCCTCTCCGGCCTGCTGTATGACATCGCTCATCGCGGTCGCCTCGTCAGCTCGCCGGGATCAGGCCGCGGCCGGTGTCGCCTGCATGGGGACAAAGCCGGGCAAAGCCTCGATGCGCGCCAGCCAAGCCTGGATATGCGGGTACGGTGTCAGCGGAATGCCACCTTCGGGGGCATGGGCGGTGTAGGTGTACATCGCGATATCCGCGACAGTGGGGGCCTCGCCAACAAGAAAATCGGTTTTCGCGAGGGTGTCGTCCATCACCTGGAACAAGCCGGCGGCGATCTTGACCGCCTCTGCCGTGTCCTGCCCGGAACCGGAAATCGTGATCCAGCGTGCCGACGCCGGGCCCTTGGCCAACGGGCCGGCGGCGGCCGAGAACCACTGCTGAATACGCGCCCGCGTGAGGGCGTCGGCCGGGTACCAGCGCTCGTCCTCGGCGTAGCGCGAGACCAGGTAGAGCAAAATGGCGTTGCTGTCGGCGACGCAGGTCTCACCGTCCTCGATGACCGGCACCTGCCCGAAGGGATTGCGCGCCAGGAATGCAGGCGTCTTCTGCGCGCCGGCGAGCAGGTCGACATCCTCCAGCACCACCGGCAGGCCGAGCAGGGCGCACATCAGGCGAGCGCGATGGGCGTGGCCCGAGAGTGCGAAGTGATACAAGCGGATCGGCTGAGCGGGTGCGGTCATGGTCAGGGCCTCTGTCGGTTGCAGATGGGGTGTAGGCCGAGACTATGGTTGTTTCTGCTTCCAAGCTGAATAAGCACAGCAAGCAATGAGTTGTTTCATTTTTTGCAATAGTTGGGTCGCGATCACTCGGCGCTGACAGCCGTGATCCATCGGCAGACGGTATCGACTTTCTGCGTGTCATCGAGCCCTAGCGCTTCCAGTGACGACCAGGTGGAAAACGCCAGTGCGTGGTGCACGCTGGCTGCCAGGGGCGCACCCGCTGGCCCGGGCGTAATGTGCGCGAGCATGTCCTCACCGATGTCGTTGAGCAGTTCGCCCATTGCCGCCATCGGTTGCTGCAAAGCAGGCACCGAGGTCACATCGCGATACGCCACCGTCCACATGCGTCGGGTGGTGCGGTAGTAGGCATACCACGCCGACAGCACTGCTCTTGCGCGTGCCTCGCCCTCGTCGATACCTGCCCAGAGCGTGGCCTCCGGCGGTGGGTTGAGTGTCAGCCAATGTGCGGTACACGCTTGAAAAACCGCGGTTTCGTCGGGGAAATGCCGATACACCGTCAGCCGTTGCACGCCCGCACGCTCGGCGATGGCACTGATCGTCGTCCCTCGGGGGCCGAGCTCTTCGTGCAGTTGCATGGTGGCTTCGACGATCCGCATACGCGTCTCGTCCTGGGATTCGGCCCGCTTGCGCAGGGTATAGGCACGTTTGGATTTCATTCAGTGAACATATCTGTGTTCTGAAATATTGACAAGGTTCGCGGCGCAATTTACTGTTGATTTGGAAATACAGCAATGTTCATTGAAATTAGGTGAATACTATGACCTCGATCGATACCCCCATCCTGCTGGACCCGCAGCGGCTCACGCCGAGTTGGGCGGTCTTGCCGTCCTTTCTTCCCGTGCCCGGCATGGGCGTGCTGGCGGTCAATGCTTTTGTACTCAAGGGGCCGGCGCCGATGCTGGTCGATACTGGGCTTGCCGCCCTGGGCGATGCGTTCATCGACGCGCTGGCGCGCGAGATCGATCTAGGCGATCTGCGCTGGATCTGGCTCAGTCATCTCGATGCCGACCACCTCGGCAATCTCGAACGCGTGTTGCAGAAAGCCCCCAAGGCACGTGTCCTCACCAGCTTCCTGGGTATGGGCAAGATGCAGCTGGCGGGTCTGGACGTCAGCCGGGTTGCGGTGCTGGAGCCCGGTGCGTGCTTCGATGCCGGCGGGCGCACGCTGGTGCCGGTGCGGCCGCCGTACTTCGACGCCCCGGAGTCCATTGGCTTCTTCGATACGCAGGAGCGGGTGCTGTTCGCGGTCGACAGCTTCGGGGCGTTGTTGCCCGCGCCGGTGACCGATTTCGATGCGATCGACCCCCGCGCACTGCGTGACGGGCTCGTCGCCTGGTCATCCATCGACGCCCCCTGGTTGGCCGGTGTCGACCAGCGTGCCTTCGGCGATGCGCTGGGCGCGCTACGCCGCTTGGCGCCGGAGGTGGTGATCAGTGGTCACCTGCCCGCCGCGCACGCGGCCATTGACCGGCTGACCGGCATGGTCCGCGAGGCGTGGTGCGCCGGCCCGTCGACAGCCGTGGATCCGCTGGCCATCGCGTCTGTCGTCGAGGGCTTGTCGGCCAAGAGCATGGCGGCATGACCGGGTATTGCCATTTCGATTGACTCAAGAATAATCCGGTGGCGAAAGTCACTATTTCGCCACTCGGAATGATGCAATGGACCGGCTTGTGGCCATGCAGGTGTTTGTTGCCGTTGCCCAGGAACATGGCTTTGCCGCCGCGGCCCGACGGCTTGGCCTGTCCGCGCCGGCGGTGACCCGCGCCGTCGCCGCCCTGGAGGCGCATCTGGGCGCCCGCTTGCTCAACCGCACCACGCGAATCGTCCGGCTGACCGACGCCGGGGCACGATTCTTTGCGGATTGCCAGCGCATCCTGGCGGAGGTCGACGAGGCGGAGGCCTCTGCCGCCGGTGCCCACGCGCAACCGCAGGGGGAGTTGGTGATCACCTCGCCGGTGATGTTCGGGCGGTTGCATGTCGCACCGGTGGTGTTCGATTTTCTCGCGGCGTATCCGCGCATCGACGTGCGGGTGCTGTTCCTGGACCGGGTGGTGGACGTGATGGAGGAAGGCGTCGATGTGGCGATACGCATCGCACACCTTCCGGATTCGTCATTGATCGCGCGCCGCTGCGGGGCGGTGCGTCGCGTGGTCTGCGCCGCCCCGGCGTATCTCGATGACCATGGCTGCCCACAGACACCGGCCGACCTGGAGCGTGCGGCGGTAATCGCTACGGCATCGGCCGCACCATACCCGGACTGGTCGTTCCGCGGCACGGTGGTCAAACCGACGCCACGCCTGACCGTCAACAGCAACGATGTGGCCATCGCCGCAGCCGTGGCCGGCCATGGCGTGGTGCGCGTGTTGTCTTACCAGGTGGTCGATCTGTTGCGCACGGGTGCATTGCGGCGGGTGCTGGTGGATTGGGAGCCGGACCCGGTGCCGGTGCACATTGTGCACGCCGCGGGGTTGCGGGCCGGGGCGAAGATCCGCGCGTTCGTCGACTTCGCTGCCGAACGCCTGCGGGCCAACCCGGTGTTGTGCGGGTCGATGCCGGACTGAACCCCCGGCGTCGTGCGATGTGGTCCAATGACCGGCCTCACAGTCGTGGCAGGGAGCATGCGCACATGAGCACGATCCGTATCGGGATTTCCGGCTGGCGTTATCCGCCGTGGCGCGGGGTGTTCTACCCGGAGGGCCTGCCGCAGCGCCAGGAGTTGGCCTATGCCTCGCGGGTGGTGAGCAGTATCGAGATCAATGGTTCGTTCTATGCGCTGCAACGGCCGCAGAGCTACGCCAACTGGTACCTGGACACGCCGGAGGATTTTGTCTTCAGTGTGAAGGCGCCGCGGTTCATCACGCATATCCGCAGGTTGCGCGAGGTGACGGTGCCACTGGCGAATTTCTTTGCCTCGGGGTTGTTTGAACTCAAGGAGAAGCTTGGGCCGATTCTTTGGCAGTTTCCACCGAGTTTCAGGTTTCAGCCTGAGCTGTTCGAGTCGTTTCTGGCGCAGTTGCCGCACGACACGGAGCAAGCGTTGACGCTGGCGCACGGCTGCGATGATCAGGTGAGTGGACGCAGTTGTCTGTCGATCGATCGAAAACGGCGGATGCGTCATGCGGTGGAGATTCGTAACGAGAGCTTTGTCGATGAGGCGTTCGTGACGCTGTTGCGCCGCTATAAGGTGGCGCTGGTGGTGGCGGATACGGCGGGCAAGTGGCCGTACTGCGAGGATGTGACGGGCGATTTTGTGTATTTGCGGTTGCATGGGGATGAGGTGTTGTACGCCAGCGGGTACACCGATGAGGCGCTGGATCGCTGGGCGAGGCGCATCGATGCCTGGCAAGGTGGGTCGCAGCCGGGGGATGCGCGGTGTATTTCCGATAAGGCCCCGGTGAAGCGCAAGTCGCGCGATATCTACTGTTATTTCGACAACGATGTGAAGGTGAGGGCGCCGTTCGACGCGGCGCGGTTGCGGGCGCGGTTGAAGCTGGCGGCGGGGTTGGTGGAGCCGGG
>CBFGWV010000073.1:0-17430 GCA_965652545.1 uncultured Candidatus Competibacteraceae bacterium
CGGCCGCAGGCTCACGGCGGTGGCTGCTCAAGGCGAGAAGTGCGGGCCACATCCGATCTATACGGGCTGAAATTCGGCCAGTCCGACGTGCTGCGCCGCCTCCTTTACTAAATTACTCCGGGGTAGGCTATTTATCGCTCACTAGAATAGATTGTCGCCGGGCAGTTCCGATGCCTGTCTGATCCAACTCACCATGAGCTCCCCGTCGAACGGGTCGTTCTCGTGGATGTGAAAGTAACGGGTGTTTGGGTGTTTGGATTCGACAGGAGGCGGTGGCCGCAGTGAAGCACCGTTGAGGAATGTCACCTTGATGTACTTGGTGAAGCAATGGAAGCCGAGAAACCAACCTTGGCCCTCGATACCGTAGAAGGGCGTGTTCCACCGCACGGCCTTGCGCACGTTGGGGACGGTGCGCACGATGAGCGCATCGAGTTGTCGCCCTACATCGCTTTTCCAACCCGGCATGGCCGCAATGTAGGCCTGGACAGGTCGGTCCCCATCGGCCTTGGCGATCTGAGGATTACCGCCTGAGAGGAGCGCAGGTTTCTTGGAGGACGCGTTCGCAGACTTGGATACCTTGGCGGTGGCTTGCTTCGATTCCTTCATCACGGTCTGTTCCTTATATCGACTGGACCCGACGCGATGTCCAACGTTGGAATTCAGCAGCCGCCGGAGGCGGTCAGCCGGGATGACGGATTAGAGCCTCCGAATGCGTTCATTTCTCAACCTCTTTGTTTAACGCATTGAGGATTCGTTCTTGAAGCTCAGCACCGCTCGCAGTCTCCTTAGCCCAGGACGGGGACTTGGCGAACGGGTGGGTGTGCTTTGGCCATAGGTTATGTGATTTCGCGCAACAGCCCGTCGATCAACACCGCGGCCGTCGCCGCGCCCTCCAGTGCCAGGCTTGTTTCATCGTCGGGGCGTGGCGATACCGCTAAGGCATCTAGCTCGGTGGCCAACCCTTCGGCCGTCAGCCGGTCCGCTTCGATCACCCGCGCCCGTCCCCGCGCGGCCAGCCGGCGGGCGCGGTCGGCCTGTTCGGTTTCGCCGCCTTCCGTGTACGGCACCAGCACGCTGTGGCAGCCGGAGCGGAGGATGTCGCCGACGGTGTTGTAGCCGGCTTGGGAGATGGACACTTGGGCGGCGCCCAGCAGGGCGGGCAGGTCGTCGCGGAAGGTGTAGGCGGCTACACCGGTCGCGGCCATGATGCGGTCGCGCTCGGCGGGGTCGAGGTTGGGGCCGGCAATGACGCACCATTTTGCGTCGGCCAGTCGCGATAGCGGTTTGGCCGCAAGTGCGGTTTCGAGCAGCTGGCGGCCGACGGCACCGCCGCCGGCTGAGACGATGATGTCGAAAACTTCTGTAGCCGGTGCCGGTGGTCCGCCGGTGACGAGGCCGGTGTATGCCAGCCGGTCGGCGATGCGTGCGGCGAGGGGAAAGCTGGCTTCCAGCGATGCGAATGTCGGGTCGCCGTGCACTAGCACGCGGTCGAACCAGCGTTCGATGGTCGCGACCGTTTCCTCGGCCCGGCCGGGTTTGCTGCTTTGTTGGAGGATGTCGCGCACCGAGCAGAGGATCAGCGGCACGGTTGGCCGCGCGGCCTCCAGCAACGGCAGGAATTCGTGGCGGAGCATGCTCCGGCCGAAGGGGAAGGCTTCGACGATCAGGACCTGGGGTGCGACGCGTGCCAGTGTTGTCAGTAGCTCGTCGCGGCGGCGGTTGCGGTAGGCGGTGTCGGCCGGTCGCCCTTGCGCGTCCAGCAGGTCGCTGAAGTCGCGGCCGGCGCGCAGGGGCGGGAGTTGAACGAGCTCGATGCCCTCGCCGGGGAAGCCGGGGACCGGCAGGCCGCCGCTGGCGACGGTAACGGCCATACCGCTGGCGTGCAGCGATTGGGCGATGCGGCTGGCGCGCACGAGGTGGCCGACGCCCAGCAGGTGTTGGACGACGAACAGGACGCGGGGGGCGGCGCGGGCATTCATGGGGGGGCGGCTTTGAGCGAGTGCGGCTGATGGGTATCGCGTTGCTCAGCCCATCCTACATGGGGACCCGCGGTGTGTCGGGGGGCGGGAAAAGGCTGATTCAAGCTGGGAGGTCCTGCGGCCGCAGTGTCGTTGGGTGGTCTCCGGCGAATAAGGCCAGGAGGTCGGCGATGCTGGCCGTGTGGTCGAAGCGGGCGAACACGCGTTGCTGGGCGGCGATGCCCAGGCGCTCGCGAAGCTGCGGGTCGCGGATCAACCGTTGCAAGGCCGTGGCCAGGGCGTCGGCGTCTTCCGGGGGGACGAGCAGGCCGTGCTCGCCGCTGGTGATCAGCTCGGGTACGCCGGAGATGGTGGTGGACAGGCAGGCGAGGCGCTGGCTGGCCGCCTCGACCAGCACGTTGGGCAGCCCGTCGCGGTCGCCGTCGGCAGCGATGCGGCAGGGCAGGACGAATACATCCGCCTGGTGGTAGGCGGCCAGGACTTCGGTCTGTGCCAGCGCGCCGGCCCAGCGGATGCGCCCGTCCAGTCGCAGGGTGCGGGCTTGGTCGCGTAGTGCACCCAGCCGTTCGCCCTTGCCGATGTGGGTGAGCTGCCAATGCAAGTCCGCCGGCAGGCGGGCCAAGGCGTTCAGCAGGATGTCGAAGCCTTTCTTCTCGACGGCGCGGCCGACGCTCAGCAGCTGTACCGGCCGGCCCGGGTCGTTGCCATCGGTGGCCGGACGGGCCCCGGCGAAGGCGGGGAAGCGCTGCAGGTCCAGGCCGTGGTAGCTCAGGTGCACACGCCCGGGCTCGCGGGCGAGGCTTTGCAGGTGGGCGTGCCCGGTGGCGGTGCAGGTGACCACCCAGCCTGCCGAGGTCAGCTTGTCGGCCAGATCGCGGTCGCTGGAGGTCCAGATGTCTTTGGCGTGGGCCGAGCACGTCCACGGCAGGCCGGTGACCAGGCTGGCGTAGCGGGTGACGCTGGCGGGGGTGTGGATGAAGTGGGCGTGCAGGTGGCCGACATCCGATGGCAGCTCGGCCGCCAGCACCAGCGCCTGGCCGAAACGGCGCAGCCGGTTGCGGCTGCGGTCGTGACGCAGGTCCGCCAGCAGGGCGGCGCGTGCGGCGCGGTAGCCAGACCGTCCACGCACCGACCACCACGCCTTGAGCACCCGCAGCGGCTCTTTGTGCAAGTACTCGGGCAGGTAATCGACTGGGGCGACGATTTCGTCGTGTACCGGATGAGTCGTGCGATCGGTCGGGTGGCGTAGTGAGATCAGCCGCAGGCGCACACCCGCGCGCTCCAGGCCCAGCAATTCCTGGGCGATGAAGGTCTCCGACAGACGCGGATAGCCTTTGAGGACGACGGCGATCGTGTGCCCGGGCGGGGCGGTGTGGCGATGGATGGGCGATCGCGTCGTGGCGTGGCCGTCCTCAGCCATCGGCAGCGAGTTTGACGGCCGGGTGATGGCCCAGGCTCTCGCCGACCAGGCGACGCACGGTCTCCAGCCCGTCCATGCGCGCCGGCTGCGGGCTGCTCGATGGCGGGGGGCGGTGGGGCAGGGCGCGCAGCATGGCGGCCACCCGGCGTGGGTCGCTGGCTTCGTCGGGATGCAGCATGTCGGTCAGTCCGAGCTCTTGCGCGCGGCGGGCGCGAATGAGCTGCTCCTGCCGCGGTTGCACGCGCGGGACGATCAGCGCCGGTTTGTCGAACGAGAGTATTTCAGTGAAGGTGTTGTACCCGCCCATGCCGACGATGGCCTGAGCGCCGGCCATGAGGTGTTCGATCCGGCTGTCGAACTCCCACAAGGTGACCCGCGGCAGCCGCTCGGCGCGCTGGCGCAGGTGCTCGCGCTCTTCGGCGGGCATGAACGGGCCGAGGACCAGCACGGTGTGGTAGGGCCGCTCCATGTCGTACTCCAGCGCCGAAAGCACCTGGGAGACCATCGTCCCGCCATCGCCCCCGCCGCCGATGGTCACCAGGATGTAGTCCTCGTCCGGCAGCGGGTGGCCGGGATGGCCATGTGGCGTCGAGCGGCGCAGGAAGCCGGTGTAGGTGATGCGCTCGCGTAGGCCAGGGGAGACGTCCAGCCCGATCAGCGGGTCATGAAACTCCGGCGGCCCATACACCCAGACCGCATCGTACAAGGCTTCGATGCGCGCCAGCACGTCGTTCTTGCGCCACTCGGCCTCCAGCAGGTGCGGGGCGTCCATGACATCGCGCAGCCCCAGGGCCAGCACCGTGCCCTGCGCACGCAGGTATTCGAGCGTATCGAGCATCTCGCCGCGCAGGCCCAGGGGCTCTTTGTCGACGATCATCAGGTCGGGCTGGAACATCTTGGCCGTATCCAGGATCAACGCCCGGCGCATCGCCAGGGTGTCGGACAGGTCGATGTGCTGTGCCATGGAGGTGTAATCCCCATCGCGCAGTTTGATCACGCTGGGGATCTTGAGGAAATCCACCCGCGCCTTGAAGTTGAATGCTCCGGCGATGGACGAGCCGGAGATGATCAGCACCTGCAGCCCCTTGAACTCCTCCACCAAGGCATGCGCGATCGCGCGGCAGCGCCGCAGATGGCCCAGGCCGAAGGTGTCGTGGCTGTACATCAGGATGCGGGCATGGTTCAGACGCCGCATGCACGGGCCTCGCTTTGAACGTTTTAGGTTTTAGGTTTTAGGTTTTAAGTACTGCATCGCCTCTACCAGGCCACTTAAAACTTAAAACCTAAAACTTTAAACCTTGTAGGGATCCGCCGCATCGCGCAACCCATCACCGAGGAAGTTGAACGCGAGAATGACGAGTATCACGGGGATGACCGGAGTCATCAGCCAGGGATATAGGGCGAGCACATTCACATTCTGTGCCTCTGTTAGCAAGACCCCCCAACTGGTGATCGGCGGCCGCAGGCCCAGCCCGAGGAAGCTCAGCGCCGTCTCGCCCAGGATCATTCCCGGTATGGCGATGGTGGCGGTGGCGATCAAATGAGACAGGAACCCTGGCACCAGGTGACGCCCGATGATGCGTCCGGTTCCCGCGCCCATGAGCTGGGCGGCCAGGACGTAGTCTTCCTCGCGCAGCGACAGCAGCTTGCTGCGCACCGCCCGCGCAAGGCCGGTCCAGTCGATCATGGCCAGGATCATGGTGATGCCGAAGTAGGTCAGCAGCGGGCTCCAAGTCACCGGCATGATCGCCGCCAGGGCCAGCCACAAGGGAATGCTCGGCAGCGACTGCAAGACCTCGATGGCGCGCTGCACGGCGGTGTCGAAGACCCCGCCGTAATAGCCGGCCAGCCCGCCGATGACGATGCCTAAGGCAAAGCTCATGGTGATGCCCAGCAGGCCGATGGTCAGCGAGATGCGAGCACCGTAGATGATGCGCGAGAGCACATCGCGCCCAAGCCGGTCGGTACCCAGCAAAAAGGCCGTGCCGTCCGTGGCGGGGCAGACAAGGTGCCAGCTGCTCTCCACCAGGCCCCAGAAGCGGTAGGTCTCGCCGCGACAGAAAAAGCGCAGCGGCCGCACCTGTGCCGGGTCGACCGTGTACTCACGACGCAAGGTGTCCATGTTCAGACGATACGTCGTGCCATAGACGAACGGGCCGACGAACTCGCCCTCGTGAAACAAGTGCACTGACTGTGGCGGGTGATGGATATGGTTGATGTGCCGCGTACTAAGTCCGTAAGGGGCGAGGAACTCGCTGACCAGGATGGATGCATATATCAGCAACAGGAATACACCGCTGATCACCGCCAGGCGGTGGCGCTTGAACTTCCACCACATCAGCCGCCACTGCGAAGCCAGATAGAGCTTCTCCTGCGCGGGGGTCAGCCGGTCGATGGACTTGGGGTCGAAGGGCGCGTCGGAGACAAAATGGTGCAGCGGCGCACCGGGGGCGGGCAGCGGCTGCTGTTCGTTCCCATCGCGTGCATTCATTTGCGAAAGGCTCCGAAGCAGGGTTTTCGGTTTTCGGTGTTCGGTGTTCGGCAAGATGGCTGACGAGGGCAGGTGCTCCCCAACCCTCGCTTGTAATCAATCCGCGCGAAGCGCGACGTGACCGACCGAATATCGAAAACCGGACACCGAAAACCCAAGCTCATTTAGTGCTGCCCCCCTGGAGACGGATGCGCGGGTCGAGTATCGCCAGCGCGATATCCGAGATCAGCACCCCGATCACCGTGAGCGCGGCCAGGAACATCAGGAAGGAGCCGGCCAGGTACATGTCCTGGCTCTGCAACGCACGGATCAGCATAGGGCCGGTGGTCTCCAGCGACAGCACGATGGCGGTGATCTCGGCACCGGAGATGATCGCCGGCAGGATGCTGCCGATGTCGGATACAAAAAAATTCAATGACATGCGCAGCGGGTATTTGAACAACGCGCGCAGCGGCGGCAGACCCTTGGCCTTGGCTGTTACCACGTACTGCTTGTGCAACTCGTCCAGCAGGTTGGCCCGCAGGCGGCGGATCATCCCCGCCGTACCGGCGGTGCCGATGATCACCACCGGTATCCACAGGTGCTCGAGAATCGACTTGGCCTTGGCCCAGCTCATCGACTGATTGAGGAACTCCGGGTCCATCAGGTGGCCGATGGAGGTGCCGAACCAGAGGTTTGCCAGGTACATCATGATCAGGGCGAGCAGAAAGTTCGGCGTGGCCAGGCCCAGCAGGCCGACGAAGGTCAGACCGTAGTCGCCCCAACTGTACTGGTGGGTGGCGGAGTAGATGCCGATGGGGAAGGCGATGAGCCAGGTGAAGATGATGGTGACGAAGGACACCAGGACGGTCAGCCACAGCCGGTCGCCGACGACATCGTTCACCGGCAACTGGTACTCGAAGGAGTAACCGAAATCCCCATGCAGCATGCCCCAGACCCAATACAGGTAGCGCTCGACCAGGGGTTTGTCGAACCCGTACTCGCGCCGCAGGGCTTCGATCTTCTCCAGGTCCACGCCCTCGCCCTGGGCCTGAAGTTCGGCGACGTAACTCTCGAAGTAGTCGCCGGGCGGCAGTTCGATGATGGTGAACACCAGGACGCTGATGATCAGCAGCGTGGGAATCATCATCAGGGTTCGCCAGGCGATATAGCGCAGCACGTCAGCGACTCTCCTCGAACCAGAACGTATCGGGCATGTACACGCCCAGATAGCCGCCGGGGTCGTAGCTGTAAATGCCATCATCGGGGACGTTGCGCAGGGTCTTGGCGGCCACGACCGGCTGCAGGGCGCTGTTGACGATGCCGATCGAAAACACCTGGTCGGTGTACAAGGCCAGCATGCGATGCCAGATGGCCTCGCGCTCACGCCGGCTGGACGAGGTCTTCCAGCCCTCCAGCAGGGTCAGCAACTGGCGGACCTCGGGCAGCTCCGGCGGTGCAGACTGTGTGCCCCGGCTTTGGTAGTGGATGCCCCACTGGGGCCACTGCAACTGCGACTCGGAGGTCGGCGCGAGCTCGCGCGGGCTCATGTCGGCGCTGGCCATGCCGTTGTCCAGGCCGGACCACACGCTCATCATCACGTTGCCGGCGATGATCCGGCTGCGGAACACATCGCGCTGCGATGAGCGCACGAACAGTTTGATGCCGATCGCCAGACAATGGTCGGTAATCAGCTCCAGCGCGTCGGTCTCCTCGGTGCTCTCACCGGAGGACTCGATGATGATCTCCATCGGCCGGCCATCGGGCAGCAGGCGGATGCCCTCATCGTTGCGTGCCGTCAGCCCCATGGCATCGAGCAGCGCATTGGCCTGCGCCGGGTCGTGGTCTATCCACGCGAGTTGGTAGTCGGGGCGGTACAGCGGACTCTTGCGGATGACGGTGTCCGCACTGGGCCTGGCCAGGCCGAAATACACCGCCTGATTGATCTCGTGGCGGTCGATGGCCAGGGACAGTGCACGACGGAAACGCACGTCCTGGAAAATCTCCCGCCAGGCTGCGTCTTCGTAGTTCAGGTTCGGCAGCAGGGCGATACGGGCGCCCTGGCCGCGCTCCCACAGCATGACGCGAAAATGCTGCGTGGCCTGCGACTGGCGCAGAAAGGTGTAGTCGTCGAAGCGGATGTACTGCGCCTGGAGGTCGGAGGCACCGGTGCCGGTTTTCGCAGGGATGATCGCCGTGGTGCTGAGGTTGAGCTCGAAGCGATCGACATAGGGCAACTGAAGGCCGTTTTCATCCACCCGGTGAAAATACGGGTTGCGTTTGAACACGAACTGCTCGGCCGGCGGTGGGGTGCTGTTGACCCAGGGGTCGAGCACCGGCAGGTCGGGGTTTTCAGGCCGGTAATGACGGGCCATGCGGATGTGCAGGCCATGCCAGTTGCGCACCCGCTCGGCGGCGATCAGCGCCGTCAAGGTGTCGGCGTCCTGGTAGTCGGCGTGGTACTGCTTCAGATAATGCGCCGGCATCACCAGCTCCAACGGCTGGGCCTGCGCCAAGGCCGGCAGGAAGGCCGGGTTGGGTGCGCTCCAGCTAAAGCGCACGGTGTACTCGTCCAACACCTCGAAGCCGGGGCGTTCGCCGTCCACCAGCATCGCCTGCGGCGGGCCCACCGGCGAGAGCGTGTCATTGAGCAACACGTCCTCCCAGGTGTAGCGGAAGTCCTCGGCGGTCAGCGGGTGACCGTCCGACCAGCGATGGCCGCGGCGCAGGTGAAACGTGAACACCCGTTCGTCCTCGACCGTCACCGCCTTGAGGATGTCGGGGACCAGGTTGAGGTCTTCATCGAAGACCACCAGGCGTGTGTAGCCGTAGATGGTCATCATGCGGATGTCCTTCTGCCCGCCCACCAGCATGCGCACCGTGCCGCCGTGGCGGCCGGGCTCGCGGCCTTTGGTGGACAGATCGACCACCCGCGGCTCCAGTGGCAATCGGGCGGACATCGGCGGTAGTTCGCCGGCCTTGACCGCGTCGGCCAGTATCGGGGGCTCGACGCCACCGGCCGCCAGGGCCGGTGCCAACGCCGCGGTTAGCAGGAGTGCCAGCACGCCGAGCCTCATGCGACCTTCGCCTTGAGATCGGCCCGCGGGTTGGCCAATACCCAGTGGTCGTTGCCGACCGCCTGGGGGGCGACGTCATCGCCGTTGAAGTCGGGGCCCCAGGCGGCGGTATCCGATGCACCGCCCAGGCTGAGCAGGTTGAAGTCCAGCGGGCGGTCGAGATCGGGGTAGGGCACCGCGGCCAGCAACGTGCGCGTGTAAGGGTGCACCGGCGCGCGAAACAAGACCTCGCGCGGTGCCAGTTCGACGATGCGTCCGCGGCACATGACCGCGATCCGGTCGGCCATGTAATCCACCACCGCCAGGTTGTGCGAGATGAACAGGTAGGTCAGCGAGAGCTCCCGCTTCAAATCATTGAGCAGGTTGAGAATCTGCGCCTGGACCGAGACATCGAGCGCGCTGACCGGCTCGTCGCAGATCAGCAGGTCCGGGCCTAAGGCCAGGGCGCGGGCGATGCCGATACGCTGGCGCTGACCGCCGGAGAAACTGTGCGGGTAGCGGCTCAGGTAGCGCGGATCCAGCCCCACCGCCTGCATCAGCTCACGCACCCGCTCGCGCCGGGTGGCGGCGTTGCCGATGCCGTGGATTTCCAGCGGTTCGTTGAGGATGCGATTGACCGTCATCCGTGGCGACAGAGAGCTGAACGGGTCCTGGAAGACCATCTGGAAGCGCGTGCGCAGGCGGATGAGTTCGTCGCCGTGCGCGGCCAGCACATCCTGCGGCCCATCGCCGACATCGAGCACCACCGAGCCGGTCTCGGGTGTCACCGCGCGCATGAGGATCTTGCTGACCGAGGTCTTGCCGCAGCCGGACTCGCCCACCAGCCCCAGGCATTCGCCTCGGCGAATGTCGAAAGAGACATCGTTCACGGCGAGGGTGCGCGCGCTCGTACTATTGCGCCGCCACCAACTGGACTTGCGCGAGCCGTAACTCAGCGACAGGTTGCGCACCGTCAGCAGCGGCCCGTCGCCGGCGACGGGCGCTTTGCGTGCCAGGCCGAGCAGAGCGCCGGTCTGTACCGGCACCTCGCGCAAGGCCTTGAGCCGTTCGCCCGGATGCATGTCGAAGTGGGGCACCGCCGCCAGCAAGGCCTTGAGATACGGGTGACGAGGGCTCTCGAACACCGCGCGCACCGGCCCGGACTCCATGACTTCGCCGTGATAGACCACCACAACCTCGTCGGCCAGGTTGGCCACCACCCCCAGGTCGTGGGTGATCAGCAGCACGGCCATGCCGAGCTTGCCTTGCAGATCCTTCAGTAGCTTGAGGATCTGCGCCTGGATGGTCACATCCAGCGCCGTGGTCGGCTCATCGGCAATCAACAGCGCCGGCTGGCAGATCAGTGCCATGGCGATCATCGCCCGCTGGCGCAGGCCGCCGGAGAGCTCGAAAGGGTATTTGTCGTAGGCGGCCGCCGGCTCGGGGAAGCCGACCAGATCAAGCATGGCCTCGGTGGTTGCGCGGGCCTCGCCGCGGTCGATGCGCCGGTGCAGGCACAGCCCTTCCTGAATCTGGTCGCCGATGGTGTGCAGGGGCGACAGCGAGGTCATCGGCTCCTGGAAGATCATGGCGATACGGCCGCCGCGCAGGCAGCGCATCGGCGCACCGTCCGGGTCCAGGGCGGCGATGTCGATGTCGCTACCGGGTGTCGCCGGGTCGAAGAAGCGCACCCGTCCGCCGGTGATCTTGGCCGGCCGCGGCAGAATGCCCTGGATGGTCTGTGCGATGACCGACTTGCCGGAGCCTGACTCGCCGACCAATGCGGTCACCTTACCCGGCAATACCCGGAAGCTGACCCCCTTGACAGCCTCCACGTGCCCACCGAGCAGGTCGAATCCGACCCGTAGATCCTCTACCCGGAGCAGGTCGGTTGTTTCCCGTGTCGAGGTTGGTGGCATAGTGTGGTCGTTTTAAGTTTTAAGTTTTAAGTTTTAAGTTTTAAGTTTGAGAGGGCATCGCAGCACCTCCCCTTGGTGCCGTCCACTTAAAACTTAACACTTAAAACCTAAAACTCATTACGCCAAACCTTCGATCGTGCCCTGGATCAGGGAATCCACCACATGCCTGAGCGCCTCGTCCGCCGGCAGGCCCTCGGCCAGTGCCTGGCGGTAGACGGCCAGCTGCCGGTGAGCGCTGGTGCCGCGCTGGATGATATCGCGCAACCCCTGCACCTCGGCCTCGCAGCCGAAGAACGCGGCATCCTCGGCGGTGAGTTCGATCATCTCCTCCAAAAGCTCGGCATACGGCACCACCGTACCCAGGCCGAAGTCGACCAGGCCCTCGTCGATGCCGTAGCGCTGGGCGCGCCAGCGGTTCTCGTCGATGAGCATGGGGGCATAAACCCGCCAGCGCTGGTTGCGTCGGCGCAAGCGGTAGAGCATGCGCAGCAGGCAGCGGTACAGTGCGGCGATACCGATGGCATCGTCCATACGCGTGCACACGTCGGTCAGGCGCAGTTCCAGCGTGGGGTAGAACATCGACGGGCGCACGTCCCACCAGATGCGGCTGGCGTCCTGGATCAGCCCGGCCCGGACCAGCACATCGATATGGCGCAGGTATTCGGAGTGGGAATTGAACGTCTCGGGTAGACCGGTGCGCGGCAACTCGTTGAACACGCTCACGCGGTATGACTTGAGGCCCGAGTCGACCCCGCGCCAGAACGGCGAGGAGGTCGACAAGGCCAGCAGGTGCGGCAGGAAATAGCTCACCTGCTTCATCAGGTCGATGCGCAGTTCGTCGTCATCCAGCCCCACGTGTACGTGCATGCCGCAGATGACCAGCCGCCGGCCCACGCCCTGCAGAGCCTGTGCGAGCTCGAAATAGCGTGCCTTGTCCGTTGGCTTCTGGATGTCCCAGCGGGCAAAGGGGTGGGTGGAGGCCGCGATGGGTGCCAGCCCGGCCTCGCCGGTGACGTCCGCAACCGTGCGGCGCAAGGTCGCCAGCTCGTCGCGCGCATCGGCCAGGCGGGTGTGTACCCGCGTACCCACTTCGATCTGGCAGCGCAGGAACTCAGTCGTGACCTGCGTGTTGAGCCGCTCCTCGCAACGCTGCATCAGCTCGGCGGGCGGGTCGGCGGTCAGGTCGCGGCTGTGTTTATCGACGAGTAGATATTCTTCTTCAATACCGACGGTGAAACTGGGTTCCTGCACAACCGTTCACCTTGCTTACTTGCCTAGAAGTATTCGATACGGTGGATCGTCGGGTCGGCCGCCAGCACATCGTTCAGGGCGCGCATCAGCAGCTCCGCCCAGGTGCGGCAGCCATTTTCGTCGGCCAGCAGATCTTGGCGGATTTCGAACAGCACATGAGGCAGGCCCGAGGACTCCGCGTGGGTGTCCACGGTAAACCCCACCTGATGGCCCGAATACGGCTGATTGTCGCCCACGCAGTATTCGGTTTCGCGATCGAACCATTCCAATACGGGCTTGGAAAGCCGCGAATCATGCTTCCATAGCACCCCCAGGTGCCAGGGCCGCGGCTCGCCGGTGTGCAGTTTGGGTGTGAAGCTGTGCACGGAGATCACGGCCGGGGCGGTCGTGCTGTGGCGGATTCTCGCCACCTCGCGGGTGATGGCGTGATGGTAAGGCCAGAAAATGGCCTCCATGCGCGCCTCGGTCTGCGGCAGGCTCAAGTCCTGATTGCCCGGTATGGGCAGGCCGTCACTGACCGGCGGAATGGACGTGAGGTCGCCCGGTGGGCGATTGCAGTCAATCACAAGGCGCGAATACGTGGCGATCACCGCGGTGACGCCCATCGCCTCGGCCATCAACTCGGTGACCCGGGCGGCGCCCAGGTCCACGGCCATGTGCTCGGTCTGGAATACCGATGTCGACAATCCCAAGTGATCGAGCGCTGCCGGCACGCGGTTGCCGGCGTGGTCGCAGACCAGTATCAAAGGCTTATCGGCCAAGGGGTTGAGAACACGGAACGGCGGCGGGTCATCAGATCGGAGCAGCACGTGGTCGCCCACTCCCATGGAGTCGTTCATTTGCGTTATACGTTGGTGTATTGACGGTTTGAGCGACTTGAGAGTACACCCAAAAAAGGCGCTCGCAAAACGGTGCCCGTACATGTCGATAGGTGCAAGCCCTACAACTACACTTTGCGCCATACGCGACTGTACACAACTAACCCAACGGAGATGGTATGAAACCCCAAGCCTTCAAAACCACGTTGATCGCCGCGGCGCTAGCGACCCTGTTCAGCCCGGCGGCCCTGGCTGCAAAGACTCTCGTGTTCTGCTCCGAGGGTAGCCCAGAGGGCTTCAACCCGCAGCTCTACACCGCAGGAACCACATTCGATGCCAGCTCGCGCGCCGTCTACAACGGCCTGGTCGAGTTCGAGCTGGGCACGACCAACACCGGGCCCGGCCTTGCCGAGAGCTGGGAGGTCTCCGACGACGGGCTGACCTACACCTTCCATCTGCGCAAGGGCGTGAAGTTCCACACCACTGACTTCTTCACCCCGACCCGCGATTTCAACGCCGAGGACGTGCTGTTCTCCTTCAACCGCCAGTGGAAAACCGACCATCCCTTCCATCAGGTCTCCGGCGGCACGTACGAATACTTCAACGGCATGAGCATGCCGGACCTCATCGAGTCCATCGAGGCGCCGGACGAGTACACCGTCGTCTTCAAGCTCAAGCGCCCGGAAGCCCCGTTCATCGCCAATATGGGCATGGACTTCGCCTCCATCCTGTCGGCCGAGTACGCTGCGCAGGTCGAGGCCGCAGGCAACCTCGAGCAGATCGACCTGCAGCCGGTGGGTACCGGCCCGTTCCAACTGGTCGACTACCAGAAGGACGCGATCATCCGCTACAAGGCCCATGAGGAGTATTGGGGCGGCAAGGCGGACATCGACAATCTGGTGTTCTCCATCACCCCCGACGCCTCGGTACGCTACGCCAAGCTCCAGGCCGGCGAATGCCACGTCATGCCGTACCCCAATCCGGCCGATCTCGAGGCCATGGCCTCCGACCCCAACGTCAACCTGCTTCAGCAGGAAGGCCTGAACGTCGGCTATCTGGCCTTCAACGTCGAGAAGCCGCCGTTCGACAACGTCCAGGTGCGCCAGGCCTTGAGCATGGCCATCAACAAGGACGCCATCATCGATGCGGTGTTCCAGGGCGCGGGCGAGGTGGCCAAGAACCCCATCCCGCCGACCATCTGGTCGTATAACGACGATGTGGAGGATTACGCGTACGACCCGGAGAAAGCCAAGGCGCTGCTGGCCGAGGCCGGTTTCCCCGATGGCTTTGAAACCGACATCTGGGCCATGCCGGTACAGCGCCCCTACAATCCCAATGCCCGCCGCATGGCCGAGATCATCCAGGCCGACTGGGCGGCCATCGGCGTCAAGGCGGAGATCGTCTCCTACGAGTGGGGCGAGTACCTGGAGCGTTCGAAGAACGGCGAACACCAGACGCTGCTGCTGGGTTGGACGGGTGACAACGGTGACCCTGACAACTTCCTCGCCGTGTTGCTGGGCTGCGACGGTGTCGGCGGCAGCAACCGTGCCCGCTGGTGTTACCAGCCCTTCGAGGACCTGATCCAGAAGGCCAAGACGGTCAGCGACATGGACGAGCGCACCGCACTGTACGAGGAAGCCCAGGTCGTGTTCAAAGAACAGGCCCCCTGGGTCACCATCGCCCATTCGGTGGTGTTCAAGCCCGTCCGTCCCGAAGTCGAAGGGTTCAAGATCGACCCCTTCGGCGGCCACGTCTTCTACGGCGTGGACCTGAAGGAGTAAACTCCCCGCCCCTTGCGACACGCCCCCTGACCGGGGGCGTGTTCGCGCACGCATCGTTTACGCTTTACCAGAAGCTATAACGATAAGACCTGCAACCCGCGGGACAGGTGCCATGTTCCTATTTATCTTCCGACGGGTCGGGCTGTTGATTCCGACCTTCATCGGCGTAACGCTCATCGCGTTCGCATTGATACATCTCATCCCCGGCGACCCGGTGGATCTGCTGGCCGGCGAGCGGGGTATCACACCCGAACGCAAAGCCGTTTTGATGGCCCAACTGGGCCTGGACCGGCCGTTGTACGTGCAGTACTTCAGTTACCTGTTCAACGTCTTCCAGGGCGATCTGGGCAACTCCCTGGTGACCCGTACGCCGGTGCTGGAGGATTTCCTCACCCGCTTCCCGGCGACGCTGGAGCTGTCGATCTGCGCCATGCTCTTCGCCGTCGGCCTGGGTGTGCCGATGGGCATCATCGCGGCCATTCGTCGCGGTACGGTGTTCGACCACTCCGTGATGGGGCTGTCGCTGACCGGTTATTCCATGCCGATCTTCTGGTGGGCGTTGCTGCTCATTCTGTTGTTTTCCGTCAACCTTGGCTGGACGCCGGTATCGGGGCGCATTTCGGTCATGTTCTGGATAGAGCCGGTGACCGGCTTCCTGTTGATCGACACTTTGCTGGCCGGTGACGTCGACGCCTTTTGGTCCGCACTGCGTCACTTGATTCTCCCGACCATCGTACTGGGCACCATCCCGTTGGCAGTGATCGCGCGCATGACACGCTCGGCGATGATGGAGGTGGTGCGCGAGGACTATATCCGTGTCGCCCGCGCCAAGGGCTTGGCGCCGTTTCGCGTCATCGCGGTACACGCGTTGCGTAATGCCTTGATCCCCGTGGTTACGGTCATCGGCCTGCAGATCGGTGTGCTGCTGGCCGGCGCCATCCTCACCGAGACGATCTTCGCCTGGCCCGGGGTGGGCAAGTGGCTGATCGACTCCATCCAGCGCCGCGACTACCCCTCCGTGCAAGGGGGCATTTTGCTGGTGGCCAGCATCGTCATGCTGGTCAACCTGATCGTGGACCTGCTCTACGGCCTGATCAACCCCAGGATCCGCCATGCCCGCTGATTCTCTCAACGTCACCGAAGCGGCACGCGAAGAGCTTGCCGCCAGCCTCAACGCACCGCAGCCGCCAGGGCCGATTCGCGAGTTCTGGTCCCACTTCTCGCAGAACGCCGGGGCGGTGGCCGGGCTGTTCATCATCCTCCTCATGGTCCTGATAGCCGTGCTGGCGCCGTGGATCGCCCCGCATGCGCCGCATATCCAGGACCGCGGCGCACTGCTGCTGCCACCGGCCTGGCTGGATGGAGGCAGTTGGACCTACGTGCTGGGCACCGACGATGTCGGCCGCGACATGCTCTCGCGCCTGATGTACGGCGCCAGGGTGTCGCTGCTGGTGGGCTGCATCGTGGTCACCTTGTCGCTTGGGGCGGGCATTGCCCTGGGGCTGGTGGCCGGCTTCTTCCGCGGCGCGGTCGAGACGCTGATCATGCGTTTGATGGACATCATGCTGGCACTGCCCAGCCTGTTGCTGGCCATCGCGATCGTGGCGATTCTTGGACCCGGTCTGGGCAACGCGATGATCGCCATCGCCATCGTCGTGCTGCCGCATTACGTGCGGCTGACGCGGGCGGCGGTCATCACCGAAACCGGCAAGGACTACGTCACCGCCAGCCGCGTGGCCGGTGCCGGCTTGCTGCGGCAGATGTTCATCAACGTGCTGCCCAACTGCATGGCACCGCTGATCGTCCAGGCGACGCTGGGTTTTTCCTCGGCCATTCTCGATGCCGCCGCACTGGGCTTTCTAGGTCTTGGTGCGCAACCGCCCACACCGGAGTGGGGGACCATGCTGGCCGATGCACGGCAGTTCATCCAGCGCGCCTGGTGGGTGGTGACCTTCCCGGGGCTCGCCATTCTCATCACCGTGCTTGCATTCAATTTGATGGGCGACGGCTTGCGCGATGCCCTTGACCCGAAGTTGAAACGCTGATGGCTCTTCTCGATATCGAAAACCTCACTGTGGAGTTCGGCTCCGAGGCCGCGCCGTTCCGCGCCGTGGACAACGTCACTCTGGCCGTGGACGAGGGCGATGTGGTCGGCATCGTGGGCGAGTCCGGCTCCGGCAAGTCGGTCTCGTCCCTGGCCATCATGGGCTTGATCGACTTCCCCGGGCGGGTGCGCGCCGAGCGCATGTTCTTCGCCGAGACCGACCTGGCCGGCTTGTCCGCCAAGGCCCGCCGCACGCTGGTGGGCAAGGACATCGCGATGATCTTCCAAGATCCGATGACCTCGCTGAACCCATGTTTCACCGTCGGCTTCCAGATCATGGAAACGCTCAAGGTGCATGAGGGCGGCACGCGCAAGTCGCGGCGCGAGCGCGCCATCGAGTTGCTCAAGCAAGTCGGCATCCCCGACCCGGTGAGCCGCCTGGAAGCCTTCCCCCACCAGCTCTCTGGCGGCATGAGCCAGCGGGTGATGATCGCCATCGCGATCGCCTGCAACCCGCGGCTGCTCATCGCCGACGAACCCACTACCGCGCTCGATGTGACCATCCAGGCGCAGATCATGAGCTTGCTGAGCAACCTGCAGGCGGCCCGCCGCATGGCCTTGCTGCTCATCACCCACGACCTGGCCGTGGTGGCCGAAACCTGCCAGCGGGTGGTGGTCATGTACGCCGGTCA
>CBFGWV010000074.1:0-17298 GCA_965652545.1 uncultured Candidatus Competibacteraceae bacterium
GCGGCGACCAGGTCGGCGCCGGTGAAGCGCTGGCCTACGAGGATGATCGCCAGGGTGTAGATGCCGCCGGCGGTTGCCCCCAGCAGGAACAGCACGGGCCACACCCAGGCACCCCACAAGGCTGCCGGCGCGAGCAGTGCGGCGCACAGCAGCATGGTCAGCGTGCAGATGCGCAATAACATGTGCCGGTCGACCCGGTCGGCCATCGCGCCGATGGGCAGTTGCAAGGCGATGTTGCCGGCGATGAGCACGGAGACCATCAGCGCCGCATCGGCCGCCGAGAAGCCGTGGCGCAGCCCAAACACTGGCAGGATCGACAGCGAGGCGCCATCGAGAAAGGCGAACAGCATGACCGCGCCGGCCAGGTACGGCGCGCGGCGGAAGAAGCCGGCCACGTTGAAGCTCGGGCGGCCTTCGACCACCGGGGCGCCCTCGCCCAGCAACAGCACCGGCAATGCCGCGGTCGCCAGCACGGTGGCGGCCATCCAGAACGGTGTCGCCCCCTCGATGCCCACCCAGGTGATGAGTGCGGGGCCGGCGGCCATGCAGGCGGAGAACACTGTGCCGTAGACGGCCACCAACGTTCCGCGCCGGTGGTCCTCCACCACTTGGTTGATCCAGGTCTCGGAGATGGTGAACAGTGCGCCGTTGGCCGCGCCCATGGCGAATCGCAGGACGTACCAGGCCGCCAGGTCGTCGAACACCGGCAACAGCGCAATCGAGCCGGCGCTGACCACCATGGCCGCGTACATCGTGCTGCGCGCACCGATACGGCGCACCAGCGCGGGGATGAGCATCGAGCCCAGCAGCACGGCCACCGCCGGGACCGCCGCCAATGCGCCGATCTGGCCGCCGGGCACGCCACGGCTCTCCAACACCAGCGACACCAGCGGGATGGTAAAGCCCAGGGACAAACCCACCACCGAGATGGAGGCGATGACCGCGATCAGTACCCGGACCCGCCGGGCCGGGTCCATCGTCAGCGCCGAATTCACGGCAGCAGGTCGCGGAAACGGTAGTAGAGGTTGCCCAGCACCAGCGCCGGTGTGCGCAGCCATGGCCCGCCGGGAAACGCCCGGTGGCGCAGGCGCTCGAACACATCCAGGCGTTCATGTTGTCCGCGAATGGCCTCGGCCAGGATGCGCCCGGCGACGTTGGTCAGCGCCAGCCCGTGACCGGAGAAGCCCTGGGCGTAGTAGACGGTGGGCGACAGGCGGCCGAAGTCTGGCCCGCGGTTCATGGTGATGTCGACGAACCCGCCCCAGGCGTGGTCGATGCGCACACCGGCCAGTTGCGGGAAGACGTTGACCATGCGCCGTCGCAAGGCGCCGCCCACATCGCGTGGCGGCAGGGTGGAGTAGCTCACCAAGCCACCGAACAGCAGGCGGTGGTCGGCACTGCGGCGAAAGTAGTCGAGCACGAACTGCACATCGGAGGCGCAGGCGTTGCCCGGCAGCAGTTCGCCCGCCCGCGCCGCGCCCAACGGCTCGGTGGTGGCGACGTAGGTGCCCACCGGCATGATGCGCGACCACAATCGGCGAGAGAGCGAGCCGATGTACGCGTTGCCGGCCAGCACGACGGTGTCGCAGTCCACCCGTCCGGTGGCGGTCTCCACCCAGGGCTTGTCGCCCTCGTGCAGACGCACCACCCGACTGCCCTCGTGGATGACCGCACCGGCGGCCTGCGCGGCCCGCGCCAGGCCCAGGCAGTAGTTCAGCGGGTGCAGATGACCGCCGCCATGGTCGAGGACGGCGGCACGGAAGCGGTCGGAGCCGATGACTTTGTGCAGGTCCCCGTGCGGGACGAACTCAAGGTCCTCGTAGCCGTAGCGTTCGGCCATCTCGGCCTGCCACTGACGCAGCTCCCCGACCTGGCGCGGTTTGAGCGCCAGCGACAATGCGCCCCAGGTCAGATCGCAGTCGATGCCGCGGTGGGCGACGTTGCGGCGGACGATGTCCACCGCCTCGACCGAAAAGTCCCACAGACGGCGGGCGTCCGCTGCGCCCAGTTGAGCCTCCAGCACCTCTTGCCCGCAGGCGTAGCCGGTCAGCAACTGCCCGCCGTTGCGCCCGGTGGCGCCCCAACCGACGCGCTCGGCCTCGAGCACGATGACGTTGTAACCGTGCTCGGCCAGCTCCAGCGCCGTGGCGATGCCGGTGATCCCACCGCCGACGACGCACACGTCGGCCCGCACCTGCCCCGTCAACGGTGGGCAGTCGGGGAACGGGTGGGCGGTGGCGGCGTAGTAGGACGGTTCGTGCGCGGCTGGCGACACGGGGGCTCCAGTTAAGTTTTAAGTTTTAAGTTTGCGGAGCCTGACTCCGGAATCGATGACACTCGACATGTTTCCCATTTTCTTTGCATACACCCGCACCCTCGAAAACCTTCCACGTAAAACTTAAAACTTAAAACTTAAAACTTAAAACCCCTACCCCTACACCGGCCTCAGGTACCACTCCAGCTCCAACGGCGTAACCCGGCGAATGAACTCGGTCCGCTCGCTGTGCTTGTTGGCGACGTATACCCGGCAGAACTCATCACCGAGATACTCCCCCAGGACCTGTGAGTCGCGGAAGCGGTTCAATGCCTCCTCCCAGGTGATGGGCAGGCCGTTGCTGCTGTCGGCGTAGGCGTTGCCCTTGGTCTCGGGGATCGGCTCATGGCCGCGGGTCAGCCCGTAATGGATGCCCGCCAGCAGACTGGCGACCAGCAGGTAGGGGTTGGCGTCGGCGCCGGCCACGCGGTGTTCGATGCGGGTGGCCTCGTTCGGGCCGCAGGGGATGCGCACGGCGGTGGTGCGGTTGTTGTAGCCCCAGTTGGGCGACAGCGGCACGAAGTGGCCGGCCTGGAAGCGGCGGAAGGAGTTGGCGTTAGGGGCGAAGATCGCCATTGAGTCGGGCATCAATTCGAGCAGGCCCGCGATGGCGTGCAACAGCTCGGGCGACTCGCGGTCGCCGTCGTACTCGAACACGTTACGGCCCTGGGCATCGAGCATGCTGATATGCACGTGCATGCCGCTGCCGGAGAGGTCGTCGTACGGCCGCGCCATGAAGGTCGCTTCCATGGCGTGGTTGAGCGCCACGCCTTTGATCAACCGCTTGAGCATGATGGCGTGGTCGCAGGCTGAGAGCACGTCATCTTCGTGGTGCAGGTTGATCTCGTACTGCCCCGGGGCGTATTCGGCCACCGCCGTGTCCGCCGGCAGGCCCTGAACGGCCGCGGCGCTGGCGATGGACTCCAGAAAGTCAGCGTAGTCGTCCAACTCGTCGATGCCGTAGACCGAGGTCTTGAACTCACGCTCGCCGGTCTTGGGCGACACCGGCGGTTGCGGCCGGCCGTCGGCATCGCGACGCTGGTCGATGAGGTAGAACTCCATCTCCACGGCGATTACCGGGCGCAGCCCCAGGGCCGTGAAGCGGTCGACCACGCTCTTGAGCACATGACGCGGGTCGCAGAAGAACGGCCTGCCGTCCTCTTCGTACATGCTCATGAACAACTGCGCCATGGGCCGCGGCTGCCAGGGCGTCGGGCGCAGGGTGGAGGGGACCGGCCAGCAGACGCGATCGGCGTCGCCCTGCTCGAACCCCAGACCGGTTTCCTCGACCGTATCGCCGGTGATGTTGGCCCCGAACAATGACCCGGGCAGCGAGACCCCGTCGCGGAACACCTTGGTCAATGCGCTGCGATTGACGCGCTTGCCGCGGATGATGCCATTGGCATCGGCGATCAACAGGTCCACCGTGCCGATATCGGGGTGGTTTTCGAGAAACTGCTCAGCTTCCTGAACATCTGCACGGGTGACCATGCACACGACCTCTCATTGACCGGCGTCGATACCGGCATTAATAAAAGCTACCTTACTCCGAACTCAGAGGGGCCGGGAAGCCCGTCGTGAGGCCCTATAGGGGCTGCGGGGGCCGGCCTGCGGGGGCGTAGACAGGACTTCGCCGCTGGCCTACCTTAGGCCAATACGACCTTCCAATCACACACCGGCGGCTTCGTCCAGGCCGCGGGTGATTAAGATACTGAACATGCCCTCGCTCACACCGCTGGTCGCCGTACCTGCCTGCCGCAAGTTCATCGGCGTGCACCCGTTCCACACCGCGGGAGAAAAATACCTCACCGCCCTGAGCGATGTCGCCGGTGTACTGCCGGTGGTGTTGCCCGTTCTCGGTGCGCGTCTGAGCCCCGCGCAGGTGCTCTGCCGCGTCGATGGCATCCTGCTGACCGGCAGCCATTCCAATGTGGAGCCGCATCACTACCAGGGGCCGCCGAGTGCCGATGGCACCATGCACGACCCGGACCGGGACGCCACCACCTTGCCGCTGATCCGCGCGGCGATCGCCGCCGGTGTGCCGTTGTTCGCCATCTGCCGCGGCTTTCAGGAGCTGAACGTCGCGCTTGGGGGTACGCTGCATCAACGCGTCCACGAGCTCGAGGGCTTCATGGATCACCGCGAGGACAGCGAGGCGGCTCTCGAGGTGCAGTACGGTCCGGCACACCCTGTGCATCTGTCCGCCAACGGGCGGCTGCGGCGCTGGTTCGATCGCGACCGGCTGACGGTCAATTCGGTGCACTGGCAGGGTATCGACCGGCTGGCCCCGGGCCTGACCGTCGAGGCCACGGCGCCCGATGGGCTGGTCGAGGCGGTGCATGTGACCGATGCGGCTGGATTCACGCTCGGGGTGCAATGGCACCCCGAGTGGCGCGCCGGGGAAAATCCCGATTCCCAGGTGTTGTTCAACGCGTTCGGGGATGCTTGCCGGGCATTCGCGGCCGACCGGGCAGCCCTATGAGTTCGGGCCCTTTTTGAGGCATTTATGAAGGATGAAGAACTGCAAGACTGGTTCAAGGAACACCGGATAACGGAAGTCGAGGCCATCGTCCCGGACATCTCGGGCGTGGCCAGGGGCAAGATCCTTCCTGCGCACAAGTATTGGCAGGAACGGGGCATGCGCCTGCCCGAGGGGATCTTCCTGCAGACGGTCACCGGCGACTATCCGGAAGACGACAGCATGATCTCCCAGGCGGAGATCGACATCGTCCTGAAGCCCGACCTGCGCACGCTGTGCCCGGTGCCCTGGGCCAACGAGCCTACCGCCCAGATCATCCACGATGCGTTCTATCACGACGGGCGCACGGTGGAGATCGCCCCGCGCCACATCCTGCGCCGCATCCTCAAGCTCTACGACGAACGCGGCTGGCGGCCCCAGGTGGCGCCGGAGCTGGAGTTCTACCTGGTCAAGCCCAACCTCGATGCCGACTACCCGCTGGAGCCGCCGGTGGGACGCTCCGGCCGCCCGGAGACCGGGCGCCAGTCGTACAGCATCGATGCGGTGAACGAGTTCGAGCCGCTGTTCGAGGACGTGTACAACTGGTGCGAGGCGCAGGGCCTGGCGGTGGATACGCTGATCCACGAGGAAGGGCTGGCGCAGTTGGAGATCAACCTGCTGCATGGCGATGCGCTGGATCTGGCCGACCAGGCGTTCCGCTTCAAGCGCACGATGCGCGAGGCGGCGCTCAAGCACAAGATTTACGCCACGTTCATGGCCAAGCCCATGGCCGACCAGCCCGGCAGCGCCATGCACATCCACCAGAGCGTGCTGGACAAGCGCACCGGCAAGAACATCTTCAGCGACGACGACGGCAACCCCACGCCGCTGTTCTTCCACCATATCGGCGGGCTGCAGAAGTACCTGCCCGATGCGCTGGCGCTGATGTGCCCCAACGTGAACTCCTACCGCCGCTTCTCGCGCCTGCACTCCTCGCCCATCAATGTGGAGTGGGGCTACGACAACCGCACCACCGGGCTGCGCGTACCGGTCGCGCCGCCCCAGGCGCGGCGCATCGAAAACCGCGTCGCCGGTGCCGATGCCAACCCGTACCTGGCCATCGCCGCCTCGCTGGCCTGCGGCTTCCTCGGCATGATGGAGCAGATCGACCCCACCGCCCCGCAGGAGGGCAGCGCCTACGAGGGCGAGTTCGCCTTCCCGCGCACACTGGGCGAGGCACTCATCGGCCTGACGGCCAACAGTACCCTGAGCGAGATTTTCGGCGAGCGCTTCGTGGCCGTGTTCCACGCGGTGAAAGACACCGAGTACGAGGCCTTCAGCCACGTGATCAGCTCGTGGGAACGCGAATACCTGCTACTGAACGTGTGACGACATGACCCAGACCCAGCATTGGCAGCAGTTGGACCGCAAGCACCATCTGCACCCGTTTTCCGACCACAAGAGCCTTTACGCCAAGGGCAGCCGCATCATCACGCGCGCCGAGGGCATCTACCTGTGGGACTCCGACGGCAACCGCATCCTCGATGGCATGTCCGGCCTGTGGTGCGTCAACGTCGGCTACGGCCGCAAGGAACTGGCCGATGCCGCCTACCGGCAGTTGATGGAACTGCCCTACTACAACAATTTCTTCCAGTGCACGCACCCGCCGGCGGTCGCCCTGGCCGAGGCCCTGGACGCGGTCACGCCGCCGCAGTTCAGCCGGGTGTTCTTCACCGGCTCGGGCAGTGAGTCCAACGACACCGTCATCCGCCTGGTGCGCCATTTCTGGGCCTTGCAGGACAAGCCGGACAAACAGGTGATCATCAGCCGGGTCAACGCCTACCACGGCTCGACGGTGGGCGGCGCCTCGCTGGGTGGCATGAAGCCCATGCATGCCCAGGGCGGGCTGCCCATCCCCGGCATCGTGCACATCGACCAGCCGTACTGGTTCGGCAGCGACCGCAGCCTGTCGCCGGACGCCTTTGGCCTGAAGACTGCACGCGCGCTGGCCGATGCCATCGAGAGCATCGGGGTGGACAAGGTGGCCGCGTTCATCGCCGAGCCCATCCAGGGCGCCGGCGGGGTGATCATCCCGCCGGACACCTACTGGCCGGAGATCCAGCGCATCTGCGACCACTACGGCATCCTGCTGGTGGCCGACGAGGTCATCTGCGGCTTCGGCCGCACCGGGTACTGGTTCGGCTCCGACTATTACGCCATCACGCCCGACCTGATGAGCGTGGCCAAGGGCTTGTCATCGGGGTATCAGCCGATCGGCGGCGTGCTGGTGTCCGACCGTGTTGCCGATGTGCTGATCGAATCCGGCGGCGAGTTCTACCACGGCTACACCTACTCCGGTCATCCGGTGGCCTGCGCCGTGGCCACCGAAAACCTGCGCATCCTTCAGGACGAAAAACTCCCCGACCGGGTACGCGACGACACCGGCCCGTATCTGCAGCGTCGCTGGCGCGAGCTGGCCGACCACCCCCTGGTGGGCGAGGTGCGCGGCATCGGTTTTCTCGGTGCGCTGGAGCTGGTCAAGGACAAGGCCTCCGGCGAGCGCTTCCCGAATGTCGGCACGGTGGGCACGCTGTGCCGCGACATCTGCGTGGCCAACGGCCTGGTGATGCGCGCAGTGGGCGATACGATGATCATGGCGCCGCCGTTCATCTGCACCCGCGAGCAGATCGATGAATTGGTCGACACTGCACTGCGTTGCCTCGATTTGACCCAATCCGCGATAACCGCATGAGTCGCGTGACTGACGCTTGGCTATTCTTGCTCTTAAACCACAACACCCGGTAAGGAGAGAACATGCAGATTCCCGTGAAATCCAGCCTGGCTCTGGCTCTGGCATTGGCCTTACCGCTCGGCGCCGCCGCCGATGAGGAGAAGGTCGTCCGCGTCTACAACTGGAGCGACTACATCGACGACAGCCTCCTGGCCGAGTTCACCGAAAAAACCGGCATTCAGGTGGTGTACGACGTGTTCGACTCCAACGAGGTGCTGGAGACCAAGTTGCTGGCCGGCGGCTCGGGCTACGACGTGGTGGTGCCGACCGCCAGCTTCCTGGAGCGCCAGATCCAGGCCGGTGTGTTCCAGCCGCTGGATGACAGCAAGCTGCCCAACCGCAGCAACATGTGGGATGCGGTGACCACCCGCCTGTCCACCTACAAGGATGTCAACGAGCACTCCATCAACTACATGTGGGGTACGACCGGCCTGGGTTACGTCGAGAGCAAGATCCTCGAGCGCATGCCCGATGCGCCGCTGAACTCCTGGGACCTGCTGTTCAAGCCCGAGAACGCGGCCAAGTTCGCCGACTGCGGTATCTACGTGCTGGATGCACCGGACGAAACCGTCCCGGCGGCGCTGAAGTACCTGGGGCTGGACCCCAACTCGTCCGACCCGGACGACCTGAAAAAGGCCGAGGAGCTGTGGCTGAGCGTGCGCCCGCACGTGCGCAAGTTCCACTCCTCCGAGTACATCGACGCCCTGGCCAATGGCGACATCTGCCTGGTCCTGGGTTGGTCGGGCGACATTCTCCAGGCCCAGTACCGCGCAGTCGAGGCGGAAAACGGCGTGGATATTCTCTACGTCATTCCCAAGGAAGGCGCGCTGATGTGGTTCGATCAGATGGCCATCCCCAAGGACGCTCCGCACCCGGATAACGCCCATGCGTTCCTGAACTTCATCATGGACCCGCAGGTGGTGGCCAAAGCGACCAACTACATCGCCTATGCCAACGGCAACAAGGCATCGCAGGAATACGTGGACGAGGCCATCCTCAACGACCCGGCCGTCTACCCGGACGCCGAAACGCTGGAGAACCTCTACACCAAGGGGCCGTACGACTCGAAAACACAGCGCATCGTCACGCGCTTGTGGACGAAGGTGAAAAGCGGAATCTGACCCGCACCCACACACCCCGCTTTCAGCGGGGTGTGTCGTTTTCGAGCCCGCGAGAGTTCCCACCATGAGTGCACCCAGTACCGCCCGACACCGCAATGAGCCGTGGCGCGACCCCAATGCCGTGCCCCACGTCCGCATCGAGAACGTCACCAAGCGGTTCGACGACTTCGTCGCCGTGGACAACGTCACACTGGATATCTACAAGGGCGAATTCTTCTCCCTGCTCGGCCCCTCCGGCTGCGGCAAGACCACGCTGCTGCGGATGCTGGCCGGCTTCGAGAAGCCCAGCGCCGGCCGCATCCTGCTGGAGGGCGTGGACGTCTCCAGCATGCCGCCGTACGAGCGGCCGGTGAACATGATGTTCCAGTCCTACGCGCTGTTCCCGCACATGTCGGTGGAGCAGAACGTCGCCTTCGGCCTGCGTCAGGAAGGGGTGGCCCGGGACGAGATCACCCGCCGGGTGGGCGAGGTGCTGGAACTGGTGCAGATGGCCTCGTTCGGGCGGCGCAAGCCGCACCAGCTCTCCGGCGGCCAGCGTCAGCGCGTGGCCCTGGCGCGCAGCCTGGTCAAACGCCCCAAAATGCTGTTGCTGGACGAGCCCCTGGGCGCCCTGGACAAGAAGCTGCGCGAGCAGACCCAGTTCGAGCTGATGAACATCCAGGACGAGCTGGGCATTACCTTCATCATCGTCACCCACGACCAGGAAGAGGCCATGACCGTCTCCTGCCGGGTGGCGGTCATGGCCGCCGGCGAGATCGTCCAGGTGGCCACACCGGCAGAGATCTACGAGTACCCCAATAGCCGCTACGTGGCCGAGTTCATCGGCGATGTGAACATCATCGAGGGCCGGGTCACCGGCGTGGGCAGCGGCCATACCGAAATCCGCGGCGTGGACGCCGACTGCACGGTGCGCGTCAACCACAGTGTCGACACCACCGAGGGCGCCACCGTCTGGGCCGCGCTGCGGCCCGAGAAGGTCCACATCAGCCCCACGCCGCCGGAAGACCCCACCGTGAACTGCCTCACCGGCGAGGTGTGGGACATCGGCTACCTGGGCAACCTGTCCGTCTATCACGTCCGCCTGGACAACGGGAAGATGATCACCTCCACCCAGGCCAACCTGGTACGGCTGGTGGAACGCGCCATCACTTGGGAGGACAAGGTCTACCTGAGCTGGCGCCCCGAATCCGTCGTCGTCCTGGTGAGCTGAGCATGAGCAGCCCACGCGTCGGTTACGTCAGCGGCCATGCCGCACAACCGGGCTGGCTCGCCGGCCTGCACGCCCGACTGATGCTGCTGGCCCCTTACCGGGGGCTGGTGGCCCTGGTGGAGTATCTGGGGCTCAACGGCCGCGGGCTGGTCATCAGCATGCCGTATGTCTGGCTGCTGGTGTTCTTCCTGATTCCCTTCCTGATCGTGCTCAAGCTGAGCTTCGCCCAGGTGGAGATCGCGATTCCGCCGTACACGCCGCTGCTGGATTGGGTCGACGACACACAGTTGACCATCAGCGTCTTCGTCGACAATTACCTGCTGCTGACCGACGACGACCTGTACTGGCGCGCCTACCTCAACAGCGTATGGATCGCCCTCACCGCCACCATCATCACCTTGCTGGTGGGCTACCCGATCGCCTACGCCATGGCCCGGGCACCGCGCGAATGGCGCCTGGCCCTCGTCATGCTGGTGATCCTGCCGTTCTGGACGTCGCTGCTCATTCGCGTGTACGCCTGGAAGTCCATCCTCGCGACCGAGGGGTTCCTGAACCAGTTCCTGCTGTGGATCGGGCTGATCGACCAGCCGCTGATCCTGCTGAACACCAACCTGGCGGTGTACATCGGCATCGTCTATTCCTACCTGCCGTTCATGGTGCTGCCCTTGTACGCCACCCTGGAGCGGATGGACCTCAGCCTCATGGAAGCGGCCATGGACCTGGGCTGCCGGCCGTTGAAGTCGTTCTGGGTGATCACCGTGCCTTTATCGAAGCCGGGCATCGTCGCCGGCTGCTTCCTGGTCTTCATCCCCGCGCTGGGCGAGTTCGTCATCCCCGACATGCTCGGCGGTTCGGACACGCTGATGATCGGCAAAATCCTCTGGGACGAGTTCTTCCGCAACCGCGACTGGCCGCTCTCCTCGGCCATTGCCGTCATCCTGCTGATGATCCTGGTCATCCCCATCGTGTTGTTCCAACGCCAGCAGGAACGCCAGCGGGAGGGCGCCTGAGCCATGAGTACACACAGCGTTTCCGGGCTGACCCGGTTCAACGTCTTCTCGCTGGTGGTGGGGCTGTCCTTCCTCTACCTGCCTATCGCCCTGCTGGTGATCTACAGCTTCAACGCCTCGCGGCTGGTCACCGTTTGGGCCGGCTTCTCCACCCAGTGGTACGCCGAGATGCTGCAGAACCGCAACCTCATCGACGCCGCCCTGGTGACGCTGAAGATCGCGGTCGTCTCATCCACAATCGCCGTCATCCTCGGCACCGCCGCGGCGTTCATGCTCTCGCGCTTCGGCCGCTTCCGCGGGCGCACCCTGTTCTCGGGCATGATCTACGCCCCGCTGGTCATGCCCGAGGTCATCACCGGCCTGTCGCTGCTGCTGATGTTCGTCGCCATCGGCATGGACCGCGGCTGGGTGACCATCACCCTGGCCCATGTCACCTTCTCGATGTGCTACGTCGCCGTCGTCGTGCAGTCGCGCCTGGCCGGCTTCGATCGATCCATCGAAGAAGCCGCCATGGACCTGGGCGCCACGCCCGGACGCACGTTCTTCTACATCACCCTGCCCTTGATCGCCCCGGGCATCGTCGCCGGGTGGCTGCTGTCCTTCACCTTGTCCCTGGACGACCTGGTGATCGCCAGCTTCACCACCGGCTCCGGCGCCAGCACCTTGCCCATGTACATCTACAGCCAGGCCAGGCTGGGTGTAAAACCGGAGATCAACGCCATCTCCACCGTCCTCATCGGCCTGGTGGCCATCGGCGTGCTGGTGACGGCCATCGTCACCAAGCAGAACGAGAAGCGGCGAATGGCGGAAGAACGGGAGGCGCAGAAGGCGTAGCTATCGAATCCCTCTCGGCGGCAGCCTATGGACGCGTCGAATGTAGATGGACGCCGGATGTGGGCGCCGAATGTAGGATGGGTTGAGCGCAAGCGATACCCATCACGCACCGGTTGTCGAAGCCACCACCGTATCAGGCACCCGTCACCTGATGAGCACGACGTGCCTGTCAATGAGCACGGCGTGCCTGTCAGGTGATGGCGAGCATTCGACGTCGGCATGATGGGTATCGCTTGCGCTCAACCCATCCTACATATCGCTTGTCACCTGCCCTGAGCCGTCCTCAGAACAACCCCAGTTGCCCATCCACGAGTGACTCGAAGTCGTCGCCCACGAAGGGCAGGATGGCGTCGGCCACCGGCTTGAGCTGGCGGGTGACGTAGTGCCCGTAGTCGATTGGCGAGTGTCGGCTTTCCAGGGGCTCTGGCCCGGCGGTGGTAATGACATAGCTGATCCAGCCGCCGTTCTGGTACTGCCGCGGGCGTCCCTGGCGCTCGTTGAAGTCATCGGCCAGGCGCGCGGCGCGCACATGGGGCGGGACGTTACGCTGGTAGTCGGACAGCCGCCGCCGTAGGCGCTTGCGAAAAACCAGCAGATCGTCCAGTTCGCCCGCTCGCGTGCGCTGCACGTAATCGCGGATGTAGTCCCGGTGCGGCTGGCGATTGAAAATACGCAGGTACAGCGCCTGCTGAAACTGCTGCGCCAATGGAGACCAGTCGGTACGCACGGTCTCCAGCCCTTTGAACACCATGCCATCGCTGCCATCAGGCAGCGTGATCAGCCCCGCATAGCGCTTCTTGCTGCCCTCCTCCGCACCGCGGATGGTCGGCATGAGAAAACGCCGGTAATGCGTCTCGTACTGCAGCTCCAACGCGCTCTGGAGGCCGAAGTCGTCATGCAGGTGCGCGCGCCACCAATCGTTGATGTGCTGCACCAGCTCACGGCCGATGCGCGCGGCGGTGGCATCGGCTTCCGCCCGGCCCAGCCAGACGAAGGTCGAATCGGTATCGCCGTAGATCACCTGATAACCACGGGCTTCGATCAACTCACGGGTGCGGCGCATGATCTCGTGCCCGCGCAAGGTGATCGACGAGGCCAGGCGCGGGTCGAAGAAGCGGCAACCGCTGGAGCCGAGCACGCCGTAGAACGAGTTCATGATGATCTTCAGCGCCTGCGACAGCGGCTTGTTGCCCTCGCGCTTGGCCATCTCGCGCCCCTCCCACACCCGCGCGACCATGGCCGGCAGCCCGTGCCGCGTGCGTGAGAAGCGTGCCCCGCGGAAGCCAGGCACCGAGTCGCTGTCGCTCGGGTGGCTCAAGCCCTCGACCAGGCCCACCGGGTCGATCAGAAAGCTGCGGATGATCGCCGGATACAGGCTCTTGTAGTCGAGCACCAGCACCGATTCGTACAACCCCGGTCGTGAGTCCATCACAAAGCCGCCCGGGCTGGCCTCGGGCCGGCGTTCGCCAAGATTGGGCGCCACATAGCCCAGACGGTGCATGGCCGGCAGGTACAGATGATCGAACGCCGCCACCGAGCCGCCGCTGCGGTCTGCGGGCAAGCCGGTGACGGTGGCCCGTTCCAGTAGAAAATCGAACAATTCGGTCTTGGCGAAAATACGCGTAACCAGTTCGCAGTCCTTTAGGTTGTAGCGCGCCAATGCCAGCTTGTCCTCGGCGAACCGGCGGTTGATCTCATCCATGCGCTGGTAGGGGTTGTCGATGGCCTTGCCCTCGCCGAGCAGCGTCTGCGCCACGCTCTCCAGGCTGAAAGAAGGGAGGTTCCAGGTCGCCGAGCGCAACGCCTCGATACCGTCGATGATCAAGCGGCCGGCGGCCTCGGCGAAGAAGTGGTTGTTGCGGCTGCCGTGTTCGCGCCAGCCCATTTCGCTGCCGTCGCGCCCCAGCCGCAGGGGCAGCTTCAGGCGCTGGGCGTGTTCGTGCAGCAGGCGCAGGTCGAACTGCACCAGGTTCCAGCCGATGATGGCGTCCGGATCATGGGTGGCCAGCCAGTCGTTCAGCCGCTCGATCAAGCCGGCGGGGCCGTCGACGTACTCGAGTGCGAAATCGACCGCCGTGTCGGCACCGTTCGGCGGCCCCAGCATGAACACCTGCCGCTGGCCGCAGCCCTCCAGGGCAATGGAGTATAGATCGCCGCGGGCGCTGGTCTCGATGTCCAGAGACACGAAAGCGAGCCGCGGCCGGTAGTCCGGGGCCGGTTTGATCAACCCATCGCACAGCCCGCCCCGGTCGTCCGGAGTGCCGTCGAACCACACCGGTGCGGTGATAAAGCGCTCCATCAAATAGCGCTCCGGCGGTCGGATATCGGCCTCGTAGACGTCGACCCCCGCAGCACGCAGCGTCTTTGCCAGGTGCATGAGCTGGCGGTGCTGCTGGCAGTAGAGGCCAAGCACGGGCCGCTGACGGAAATCGCGCAACGCCAGGGGGCGCAGTTCAGCGCCGGCCACCTCCCGCAACAGCGCCTCGGCCTGATCACGCTGGCCGACCGGGATGAAGGCGACCGATGTTTGCGGTGACAAGCGCAGGTACTGCGGGCCGTCGTCCGTGGCGAGCCAGAACGCCACCTCGGTGCCCGCGGGCGTATCGTGCCAATGCCGGGTCAGGACGAAGCCCTGCCGTAAACCCACCGCCGTCCCCTTTCTTGCGTTGTCATCCGGGTGGGATTCTACCCAGGCTACCGGAAAGGCGACGCCTCGAATCGCCAAGGGCCGGGCGACAATATGTAGGATGGGTTGAGCGAAAGCGATACCCATCATGAAGCGGCGGCGATCTGGATAAAGGGCGCGACTTCGACCAGGTGCGGCTGATGGGTATCGCCTTCGCTCAACCCATCCTACATTGAAAAACCTGACTCAAACTTCAAGTTCTCGCGGACAAATCGTCGCCAGGGCAACAGATCACGAGCTTGGCGATCGCACATCGGCTATTGTTGAAAGCGACCGAAATGGGTAAAGAAAAACCCAGGGCTCTTTATGAATTCCGATCACGTCGGCAACAAAGCCCCTCTCCCCTCGCGGGAGAGGGGTTGGGGAGAGGGGGATGTCGGGTTAGCCACTGAGACAGGTTTTTGCCAATGCAGCTATCCCCCTCTCCCCCCGCCCCTCCCCCGCCAGGGGGGAGGGGAGTTGCTGTCGTAACTTGACCGGAATCCATAAAGAGCCAACGCCAAATAACGACATGTCAAAAACAGACTGCGGTTAATTGGGTTGCGCATAAAAAGCGAACTTTTTCACATTCCACACGCATTGTTTTTGCGCGCCCATTGTCGTATGGACACGTTTTTTAGGCGTTGCAATCGCGCCTTTCATTAGACGTACCTTGGTGAATTTAGGGAGGGTTTTCACATATGAAGCAGGATGGTTCGACCCCGAACACAAACCACCGGCGGTGGGCGGCCGGCTGGTCGGTGCTGCCGCTGCTGACGGCCGGCTGCGGCCAGGCGTTGGCCGCGGATGACAACGTGCTGGCCAACCCGCCGCTGGCGCAGATCGTCCGCTCCGCGGAACCGGCCGGCGGCGTCCAGGCCAGCGCCGCGGCCCCAGCGCCGGGCGAAGCCATCCTCGACTTGAGGGTGCAGTACACGGACGGGCAGATCTACAACCCCGCCAGCGGACGCTTCGATCAGGTCAAGCTGCGCGCCTACCACGGCGGCAAGGTGGACCCGGCAGTGCCTTTCGTGGCGCCGACCATTGAGATCCACCCCGGCGAGACGGTGCGGATGACCCTGGACAATGCCCTGCCGGTGGACCCGCTGTGCTATCACGGACAAGCGGTGAACACCCCGCATTGCTTCAACGCCACCAACATGCACACCCATGGGTTGTGGATCAGCCCCACCGGCAACAGCGACAACGTGTTGCTCACGCTCAACCCCAACACCCGCTTCGAGTACGAATACAACATACCGCCGGACCACCCGGCGGGCACGTTCTGGTACCACCCGCACCGCCACGGCTCCACCGCGCTACAGGTCTCCAGCGGCATGGCCGGTGCCTTGATCATCCGTGGCGACCGGCCGCCGACCCCGCAGCGCAACGGCGACATCGACACCCTGCTGCGCCAGAACGACGGCAACCCGTTCCGCGAGCGGGTACTGCTGCTGCAACAAGTCCAGTACGCCTGCCGCGACGCCGACGGCCAGATCAAAGTAAAGAAAAACGACGAAGGCGAGGTCATCGCCTGGGTCTGCGACCCCGGTGACGTGGGCGGTATCGAAAGCTACGACCAGTTCGGCCCGGGCACCTGGCCGGCGTCGGGACGCCACACCAGCATCAACGGGCGGATCATGCCCATCGTCGGCGGCACCAAAGCCGGTGACGTGCAACGCTGGCGGCTGATCCATGCCGGCGTTCGCGACTCCATCCACCTGCGCTTGCGCAAGCTGGAGGTCAACGGCGACGCCAAGCCCTTCGCGCGTCTGAAAGCCAGCGAGCAAGCGGAGTGGGTGAGCCAGCACTGCACCGGGGACGACCTGCCGCAATGGATCATCGCCAACGACGGACTCACCCGCGACCGCATCGTCAAGGCCGACACCGCCGTGCTGCAGCCGGGGTATCGGGTGGACATCCTGGCGGTCTTTCCCACCGCCGGCCGCTACTGCGTGATCGACGACGCCGTCACCGCCTCCGGCTCGGTCTCCGGCGAGTCGGAAAGCCGCCGTCTGCTGGGCGTGGTGGAGGTGGCCGCGGGCGAGACGGTGGACGATGTCGACGCCTACCTGCAAACCGTACTGGTAGAGGCCGCCGAGCAGTGGATGCCCGAGGACATGCGCCAGCACGTCGCCGCGGACCTGATGGACGGCCTGCGCTTGGATGCCTTCATCCCCCACCCCACCATCGAGGCGGCCGAAGTCACCGGGCAGCAGACGCTGGCCTTCAACATCGACACCTCGCAAAGCCCGGCAACCTTCGAAGTGGACGGCAAACCCTACGACCCCGACCGGGTCGACCGGATGCTCAAACTCAACGGGGTCGACCAATGGGTGATGACCTCACAACTGGCCAGCCATCCGTTCCATATCCACGTCAACCCGTTCCAGGTCGTCGACGTGCTCGGACCGGACGGCGAACCCGTCACCGGCGACGATGAACACGCCGACCCGGACTACGCCGGGATGAAGGGCACCTGGAAGGACACGATCTTCGTCAAGTCCGGCTACCAGGTGATCACCCGCACCCGCTACCAGCGTTATATCGGGGAGTTCGTGCTCCACTGCCACATCCTGGACCACGAAGACCAGGGCATGATGCAAAACGTCAGCGTCGTCCTCTCCGACGGCACCGGCGGGCTCTCTCCAATGGGTCACCACTGAGGTCGGAGCCCCAAACATAGCTCCAGGCGTAGCCCTTCGGGCAGGGTGGGTCATGTTCAGACCGTCGGCAGCATGGATGCTGCCGTCGAGCGTACAAGGACGTATTCACAGCGGGTCTGAACATGACCCGCCCGGCCCGAAGGGCGGGCGAGGGGCAGGAACCCAGCCCGCCCAACGCAACCGCTCAACGCCCTCGATCAGTGCCGCATACCGACGAACGCCGGAATCG
>CBFGWV010000075.1:0-17283 GCA_965652545.1 uncultured Candidatus Competibacteraceae bacterium
CGCCGCCTTCAGCTCGTCGTCGAAGCCGGCTATGGTCATGGTTTTGTCGAACATGCGCATTCCCTTAGATTTCATCGTGGCGTTGCCGAGGAAACCGCGCATGGTAACCGAAGCGAAGGGTCTTGCGCATCGCCGCAACGGCATGGTCGTTGCCGGTTACGGCGCCTCCAGGAAGGTCTCGACGACGGTGGCCCAGGCCCGGCCCACATTGCGCAGGTGATAGCCGCCGCCACCGACCGCCACCAGTCGGCCGCCGGCATGGCGGTGGGCCAGCTCGCACAGATCCGTCGCCACCCGGCGGTGCACGCTGGGGGAATACTGAAGATGCGCCAATGGGTCCGCATACAGGCCGTCGGCGCCGCATTGCATAAACACGAACTGCGGCGCCCAGCGATCGAGAAAGTGCATTACACCGGGCCAGACCGCCTCGAACTCCTCATCGCCCGAACGCGGCAGCAAGGGGATGTTCAATTTGCACCCACGCGCCTTGCCAAGCCCCGTTTCGTGCGCGAAACCCGAACGCGGGTAGACATACCGCCCATCTTCGTGCACGTCGGCAAAGATGACCCGCGGGTCGGACTCGAATGGATAATAGAGCCCATCACCATGGTGGGCATCGATATCCACGTATGCGATGCGCTGCAGGCCATGGACATCCAGCAGTTCCCGGATGGCCACGCCGACATCATTGAAGATACAAAAGCCCGCCGCACTGTCGGGCATGCTGTGGTGCATGCCGGCAACGGGGATGAACACGCGCTGGAACTCGCCGCCGACCACCCGCCGCGTCGCATCCAGGACCGATCCGACCACCGACAGCGCCGCCTCGTAGATGCCCGGCACGGCGGGGGTGTCGCCATAGTCCAGGAAGCCCTCGCCGGTGCGTGATGCCGCCTGCACTTTGTCGACGTACTCGGCGGTGTGAAATCGCAACACGTCGTCGCGACGTGCACTCACCGGATCGAGTACCCGCACCTGGTAATCCAGATGCCGCCGGTGCATCTCGTCGGTGAACGCGTGCACGCGCGATTCACAGAACGGATGATCGCTACCGAAGGCGTAGCGATTAAGCGCCTCGCCCAGATACACCGCCACTGCGGAGCCTGTCATCGTCCAACCTCCCGACTGCGTCGTGGCACAGCCGTTCATTTATGCTGCCATCTACCCATACGGTGAATACGCCACCGGATAGCGACGAGGATACGCCATGAGCAGCACCCCGAATGATGACGGCCATCAGTTTCCGGCCAGCCAGCTCCCCGCGCTGCGCCAGCTCGCCATGCCCAAGGACACCAACCCGTCCGGGCACATTTTCGGGGGCTGGATCATGTCGCAGATGGATATCGCCGGCAGTATCAAGGCGGTGGAAGTCTGCGGCCAGCGCGTGGCCACGGTGGCGGTGACGTCGATGGAGTTTCACCGCCCGGTGTTCGTGGGCGATCTGGTCAGTTGCTTCTGCGAGCTCAAGCGCGTGGGCACCACCTCGATCACCGTGGCGGTCGAAGTCTACGCCCAGCGCGGCGGCACCGCCGGCAAGGTCACCTCAATCAAAGTGACCGAGGCAGTCATCGTCTACGTCGCCATGGACGCCGAGGGCCGGCCACAGCCGATCACCCCCTCTTGCTAGTGGGTACACCGCCACAACCCCGGCCGATACTCCGTTCGCTGGGGAGAACCACGTCCGAACAACACCCCTGGAGGATGCCCATGAAGCAATCGGTTGCCGTTGCGCTCGCGTGCGCGACGCTCTTGAGTCTGTCCGCCTGCGGCGGCGGTGGCAGCAGTGACGGTGGCAGCGGGGGTGGAGCAACGCCCAGTACCACGGCGCTGTTCAATCCGGCGGCACAGCAACTGCCCTTCCCCATCGACCTGTTGTTCGGCAGCGACGGCACGCTGAATGTACCGGTGGACGATCCGACAGACTTCTCCGATCCGCGCGTAGCGCTCAATGCGCTCGATGGCTTCTCCACCGTTGCGCCGATGCAGGCCCAGTTCTCCGCGCCGATCGATCCCTCATCGGTCACTCCCGGGGGCAGTGTGCGCCTGTTCCAGGTCGAGACGGCGCGACTGGCCGGGCCAGTGACGCGCGTTGTGCGCGAGTTGCCCGCCGGGCAAGCCTTCGTGGCCGCGCCATCGCCGGGCAACATGGGCGTCGCCATCCTCCCCTTGACGCCCCTGGCCGGTGAGACCGCCTACATGGCCGTCCTCACCAACGGCATCGTCGATGCCGGCGGCGACCCGATCGGCCGGTCGGCGTCATATGCCTTGTCGGCCGAGCCCTCATCCACCGGCGATGTCCAATTCGTCCAGGCCCAACTGGCCGCACTCGCCGCATTCGGTGTCGATGCCGAGAGCGTCGTCCTCTCATTCAGCTTCACTACCCAGAGCATCGGCGCCAGCCTCGAGGCGGTCGCCACCGGCACCAGCGCCGGGCCCGTTGGCGCGGTGGCCACAGGTATGGACACCGCGGATCTCGGCCTGGGCCTGCCCGGCACCGCCGATATTCTTGTCGGCAGCGTCGCCCTGCCCTATTACGCTGCGCGGCAGGCACCACTGACCGGGTTTTGGACGAATGCCCAGGGCGTGTCACCGACGCGGTTCTCACCGGCACCGGTGCCCACGGAAATCCTCAGCGCACCGATGCTGGTGACGGTCCCCAACAGCGTCAGCGGCATCAGCCGGCCAGCCGGCGGCTGGCCCGTAGTGATTTTCCAGCACGGCATCGGCCAGGATCGCACCAACCTGTTCGCCGTCGCGGACGCGTTTGCCGCCGCCGGCTTCGCCGCCGTGGCCATCGACTTGCCCTTGCACGGCATTACCGACACCGCCAGCCCATTCCGCACAACGACCGAGCGCACCTTCGATCTCGACCTGGTGAACAACGACACCCTGGCGCCGGGACCCGATGGCCGAATCGATGACTCGGGCACTCACTTCATCAACCTCTCCAGCCTGCTGACCAGCCGCGACAACGTTCAGCAAGGCATCGCCGATTTACTTCAACTGGCCGCCAGCGTGCCCAACCTGGATGTCGACGCCGACGGTATCGCCGACATCGACGGCAGCCGCATCGTATTCACCGGGCACTCTCTGGGTGCCATCGTCGGCACCGGCTTCCTGAGCATCGATACATCCGTCGGCTCTGCCACCCTGGCCATGCCCGGCGGCGGTATTCCAAAACTGCTGGCCGGCTCGCCGCGGTTCGGACCGCAGATCAACGCGGGCCTGGCCGCCAACGGTCTGCAACCGGGCACGGCAGACTACGAGGCCTTCTTCGCCACCGCCCAGGCGGTCATCGACACGGCCGACCCGATCAACCACGGCGCCACGGCCGCCGCCAGCCACCCGATTCACCTGATCGAAGTCGTTGGCGGTGCGGGCAGCCTGCCCGACCAGGTCATCCCCAACACGGTCGCCGGCGCCCCGCTCTCGGGCACCGAGCCGCTGATTCGCGTCATGGGGCTGGCCGGCACTGCCACCACGGTGACGGACCCGTCCGGGGTGCGCGCCGCGGTGCGTTTCACCGCGGGCGACCACGGCAGCATTCTCGACCCCACCGCCTCGGCCGCGGCCACGGTGGAAATGCAGCGTGAAACCGCCGGGTTCGCCGCCAGCGGCGGCGTATTGCTGCCCATCGTGGATGCCTCGGTCATCGCGCAGCCCTGACGGGGCGGACGGCCCCCGGCACCGGGGGCCGTCATTGCCTACGACACATCGCCTGTGTTTTCCAGCGCAGGGCACGAGTACACTACCGGCCCGGTTTTTCCTTCAAGCACGGCGAGCGCATGGCCCAATACATCTACACCATGAACCGCGTGGGCAAAGTAGTGCCCCCCAAGCGCGAGATCCTCAAAGACATCTCCCTGTCCTTCTTCCCCGGTGCCAAAATCGGCGTCTTGGGTCTCAACGGCTCAGGCAAGTCGACGCTGCTGCGGATCATGGCCGGTGTGGACACCGACATCCAGGGCGAAGCCCGGCCGCAGGCGGGCATCAAGGTCGGCTTCCTCCAGCAGGAGCCCCAGCTCTCACCGGAGAAGGATGTTCGCGGCAATGTCGAAGAAGCCGTGCAACCTATAAAGGATGCACTGACACGCCTGGATGCGGTGTACGCGGCATACGCGGAACCCGACGCGGACTTCGATGCCCTGGCGGCCGAGCAGGCCCAGCTCGAGGCGCTGATCCAGACCACCGACGGGCATGACCTGGACCGGCAGTTGGAGATCGCCGCCGACGCTTTGCGCCTGCCGCCCTGGGATGCCCGGGTGGAGAAGTTATCCGGTGGCGAGAAGCGCCGCGTGGCCTTGTGCCGCCTGCTGTTGTCCAAACCGGACATGCTGCTGCTGGACGAGCCGACCAACCATTTGGATGCCGAATCGGTCGCCTGGCTGGAGCGCTTCCTGCAAGAGTACGAAGGTACCGTGGTGGCGGTCACCCATGATCGCTACTTCCTCGACAACGTCGCCGGCTGGATTCTCGAACTGGACCGCGGCCGCGGTATTCCCTGGGAAGGCAACTACACCACCTGGCTGGACCAAAAGGAAAAGCGTCTGTCCCAGGAGAAACGCGAGCAGGATGCGCACTCGCGCACTATCAAGCAGGAGCTGGAGTGGGTGCGCACCAACCCCAAGGGGCGCCAAGCCAAGCAGAAAGCCCGTCTGGCGCGTTTCGAAGAAATGCAGACGCGGGAGTTCCAGGCCCGCAACGAAACCAACGAAATTTACATCCCACCCGGCCAGCGGCTGGGTGATCACGTCATCCGCGCCAACGGCCTGCGCAAAGGGTTCGGCGACCGTTTGCTCATCGACGAGTTGAGCTTCGATCTGCCCAAGGGCGGCATCGTCGGCATCATCGGCCCCAACGGTGCCGGTAAGACGACGCTGTTCCGGATGATCTCGGGCATCGAGCAACCCGATGCCGGCACGCTGGACTTCGGCCCGACGGTGGACCTCGCCTACGTGGACCAGAGCCGCGACAGCCTCAGCCACGGCAAGACGGTGTGGGAGGAAATCTCCGACGGTCAGGATGTGATCACCATCGGCAGCTACGAGATCAACTCCCGCGCCTACGTCAGCCGCTTCAACTTCAAAGGCCCCGATCAGCAGAAGTTCGTCCAGGATCTCTCCGGGGGTGAGCGCAATCGCGTCCATCTGGCCAAGACCCTGCGCAAAGGCGGCAACGTCCTGCTCCTGGACGAGCCGACCAACGACCTGGATGTCGAAACCCTGCGCGCACTGGAAGAGGCCCTGCTGGCCTTCCCCGGCTGTGCGGTGGTGATCTCGCATGATCGCTGGTTCCTCGATCGCGTCGCCACGCACATCCTGGCTTTCGAGGGCGACAGCCATGTCGAATGGTTCGAGGGCAGTTACTCGGATTACGAGGCCGATCACAAACGCCGGGTGGGCGAACAAACGGTGACGCCGCACCGTATCAAGTACAAACCCATCACCCGCTGACGCCTCCGCCCCTACGGTGGCGCACCATTCGCCACCGTAGGGTTTTCACCCGGCCAGGAGACGGTTTCGTTTAGCAGTTTTCCGAATCCGGCCTTTATCCCCAGACGCTAACCCTTTACAATCCCGCGACAGTTTTGAGGGCAGCACCGGCTTGCCCTGGCCACCGTCAGCACTACATGCAGCCGACTCCTTACGATCGCTTGGGCGGTGCCGAAAAGGTCCGCGAACTGGTCGACCGATTCTACGATGCCATGGACGCCTTGCCGCAGGCGCATGAGGTTCGTCAATTGCACCCGCAGTCCCTGGATGGCTCGCGTGACAAACTGTTCTGGTTTCTCAGCGGCTGGCTCGGCGGCCCGGATCTCTACATCGAACGTATCGGCCATCCCCGGCTGCGCGCGCGCCATATGCCGTTCTCCATTGGTGAGAACGAGCGCGATCAATGGCTTTTGTGCATGGACTACGCCCTTAGCGCCATGAATCCCGAGCCTCTGCTCAAGGACAGCCTCATGCAGTCCTTCTGGCGCACCGCGGATTTCATGCGCAACCGCGCCGGCGATGCGGTGCCCGCCTGATATGCCTCCCGAGCCCGCCCCGGACCCGCAACGCCCCGCGTGCTCTCACATCTGCTTTCAGTATGTCGCCCCGACTTGGTTCGAGGGCGCTTGTGCCACCCTGAGCAAAAGGCAGCACCCGCACTACGATGAGTAGCCAAATCGAGAAGTTCCGCCTCAATTCCGCCTTGTACGGTGGGAACGCCGCGTTCATTGAGGACTTGTACGAACGCTACCTGGACGACCCCGAATCGGTGGACGGGCACTGGCAGACGTACTTCGCGGGGCTGGAAGCCGGTGCCGGCAATGGCGCACGCGATGTCGCGCACGGGCCGATTCGCGAGTCCTTCGCCCGCCGCGCCCAGGAGCACCGCACCAGCGTACGTGTGATCGGCGGGCTGGATGCGCAGGCGGCCGAGAAGCAAGCCTCGGTGCTGCGCATCATCAACGCCTACCGCACCCGTGGCCATCAGGCGGCCGACCTGGACCCGCTGCGCCTGCGCGAACGCCCGCCGGTGCCCGACCTGGATCCGGCCCAGCACGGGCTGACCGAGGCGGACATGGATACGGTGTTCAACACCGGCTCGCTGCAAGCGCCTTCGCAGATGCCGCTGCGTGACATTCTCGACCTGATTCGCCGAACCTACGTCGGCTCCATCGGTGCCGAGTACATGCATATCGTCACCACCAGTGAGAAGCGCTGGATCCAGCGTTGGCTGGAAGGTGCGCGTGGACGCCCCACGCTGACACCGGAAAAACGCAAGGAACTCCTGCGCGGGCTGATCGCCGCCGACGGGCTGGAGCGCTATCTGCACACCCGCTACGTCGGGCAGAAGCGCTTCTCGCTGGAAGGCGGCGACAGCCTCATCCCCATGATGAGCGAACTGGTCATGCGCGCCGGTGCCGAGGGCGTGAAGGAAATCGTCATCGGCATGGCCCATCGCGGCCGTCTCAACGTACTGGTGAACATCCTCGGCAAGTCTCCGGCCGAACTGTTCGAGGAGTTCGAAGGCAAGCGCAAAGTGGTCGACGCCGGGGCCGGCGATGTGAAATACCACATGGGCTTCTCGTCGGACATCGCCACCGAGGGTGGGCCGGTCCACTTGGCGCTGGCCTTCAACCCCTCGCATCTGGAGATCGTCAACCCGGTGGTCGAGGGCTCGGTGCGCGCCCGCCTGGAGCGCCGCAAGAAGCAGGGTGACACCCTGCCGTTCAATGAAGTGCTGCCCATTCTCATTCATGGCGACGCGGCTTTCGCCGGTCAGGGCGTGGTCATGGAGACCATGCAGTTCTCCCAGGTGCGCGGCTACCGCACCGGTGGCACCGTGCACGTGGTGGTCAACAACCAGATCGGTTTCACCACCTCCAATCCCCTGGACACCCGCTCGGCCACTTATTGCACCGACGTGGCCAAGATGATCCAGTCGCCGATCTTCCACGTGAACAGCGACGATCCCGAGGCCGTGTTGTTCGTTACGCAACTGGCACTGGACTATCGCCAGACGTTCAACAAGGACGTGGTCATCGACCTGGTGTGCTACCGCCGCCTGGGTCACAACGAAGCGGACGAACCTTCGGCCACCCAGCCGATGATGTACAAGAAGATCAAGGCCCGCGAAACGGCTGCCGCCCTGTATGGCAAGGCCCTGGTGGAGGTCGGCATCGTCACCCCGGACGATGTCGATGCCATCACCGCCGACTACCGCGGCAAGCTGGACGCCGGCAAGCTGGTCGGCCTGCCGCACGCCGACGAGCCGGACAAGACCTTCGCCGTAGACTGGACGCCATACAAGGTCATCGACTGGGACGCCCCCGTACCCACCGAAGTGACACAGGAGAAGCTGCGCGAGCTGAGCGAGCGGCTGCTGGATCTGCCCGAAGGGCTGGTGCTCAATGCCCGCGTGGCGAAGATCATGGACGACCGGCGCAAGATGGCCGCCGGCGCCCTGCCGCTGGACTGGGGTTTCGCCGAAAACCTGGCCTACGCGACACTGCTGGACCAGGGCATTCCCGTACGCATCTCGGGCCAGGACTCCGGACGCGGCACCTTCTTCCACCGTCATGCGGTGCTGCACAACACCAACGACGGCAGCAGCTACACCCCATTGGAAAACCTGCGGCCGGGGCAGCCGATCTTCCGCGTGATCGACTCCATCCTCTCCGAAGAGGCAGTGCTCGGCTTCGAGTACGGTTTCGCCACCGCCGAGCCTCGCGGCCTGGTGATCTGGGAGGCCCAGTTCGGCGACTTCGTCAACGGCGCCCAAGTGGTCATCGATCAGTTCATCACCTCCGGCGAGACCAAATGGGGACGGTTGTGCGGCCTGACCTTGCTGCTGCCCCACGGTTATGAAGGCCAGGGCCCGGAGCATTCCTCCGCCCGCCTAGAGCGCTTCCTGCAGATGTGCGCCGAGCACAATATCCAGGTCGTGGTCCCCACCACACCGGCCCAGTGCTTCCATATGCTGCGCCGACAGATGGTGCGCAAGTTCCGCAAGCCGCTGGTGGTGATGAGCCCCAAGAGCCTGCTGCGCCACAAGCAGGCGGTGAACACACTCGAAGACCTCACCCAAGGCGGCTTCCAGGAACTCATCCCCGAGGTCGAGGATCTCGACGCCAAGAAGGTCAATCGCATCGTTTTTTGCAGCGGCAAGGTCTACTACGACCTGATGGACGCCCGTCGCGAAGCGGAGATCGACAACGTGGCGGTTGTCCGGATCGAGCAGCAGTACCCATTCCCGCATGCCCAGTACGCCGCCGAGCTCAAACGCTTTGCCAAGGCCAAGACGATCGTCTGGTGTCAGGAAGAGCCCCGCAACCAGGGCGCCTGGTACCAGATCGTCCATCACTTGCGCGAGCCGCTGGGCAACCGGCAGGAAATCCTCTACGCGGGGCGCGAGGCCTCCGCCTCGCCGGCGGTCGGTTACCACGCGGTGCATGTGGAGCAGCAGCGCGTTCTGGTGCGCGACGCCCTCGGTCTGGACAAGTAACAAACAAGATCAAGCAAAGGAAATCGAATGAGCGTTGAAGTCAAAGTCCCCAACCTGCCGGAGTCGGTCGCCGACGCCACCCTGGTCACCTGGCACAAAAAGCCCGGCGATGCGGTCAAGCGCGACGAGAACCTGGTGGATCTGGAAACGGACAAGGTGGTGCTGGAGATTCCCGCGCCCGCCGACGGGGTGATGGCCGAGATCCTCGCCGAGGACGGCGCCACGGTAACCACCGGCGATATCATTGCGCGCATCAGCACCGACGGCGCCGCCGCGGCACCCGAGGAACCGACCAAAAATGCACCGACCCCAGCCAAGGACGAACCGTCCAAGACGCCTGCCGGTGAGAACGACGACGTCGCCCTGGAGGCCTTGAGTCCGGCGGTCCGTCGGCTGGTCATGGAGAACGAGCTGGACGTCCGGCGCATCTCCGGCTCCGGTCGCGACGGCCGTGTCACGAAAGAGGACGTGGTCAACTACATCAAGAACCGCGATGCCAGCGCCAAGAGCGCCCCGGCCCCGAAAGCTGCACAGCCCGCCCCCGCTGCGGCCAAACCGGCAACGGCCCCCGCGCCACAGGCAGCCGCAGAGGGTCGCGTCGAGCAGCGCGTGGCCATGACACGCCTGCGGGCGCGTATCGCCGAGCGCCTGCTGGAGGCCAAGAACAGCACCGCGATGTTGACCACGTTCAACGAGATCAACATGAAGCCGGTGATGGACTTGCGCGCCCGCTACAAGGAGCAGTTCGAAAAGACTCATGGCGTGAAGCTCGGTTTCATGTCGTTCTTCGTCAAGGCCAGCGTGGAGGCGTTGAAGAAGTTCCCCTCGGTCAACGCGTCCATCGACGGCACCGACATCATCTATCACGGCTACTACGACATCGGCATCGCCGTGAGCTCCCCGCGTGGGCTGGTAGTACCCATCCTGCGCGATGCCGACCAGATGAACCTGGCCGATATCGAAAAGGCCATCGGCGACTTCGGCAAGCGCGCTCGCGAAGGCGGCCTGACCGTCGAGGAGATGACCGGCGGGACCTTCACCATCACCAATGGCGGGGTGTTCGGCTCGCTGATGTCCACCCCCATCCTCAACCCGCCCCAAAGCGGCATCCTGGGCATGCACAAGACCATGGATCGGCCGATGGCCGAGAACGGCCAGGTCGTGATCCGGCCCATGATGTATGTGGCCCATTCATACGATCACCGCATCATCGACGGCAAGGAGGCGGTGAGCTTCCTGGTCGCGATCAAGGACGCGCTGGAAGACCCCGCGCGCATGCTGCTGAATCTGTAGGCTTCTATTGTCTTTTGGGGAAATATTTATGGCGAAGACCTACGACGTGGTCGTGATCGGCGGCGGACCCGCCGGTTATGTGGCGGCCATCCGCTGTGCCCAGCACGGACTGGCCACAGCCTGCGTAGAACAATGGATCAATGCCGAGGGCAAGCCCGCGCTGGGCGGCACCTGCCTCAACGTCGGCTGCATACCGTCCAAGGCGTTGCTCGAATCCTCTGAACATTACCTCCATGCCCTCGAAGGCATGGCGGCCCATGGCGTTCAGATCGGCAGCGTAAAGCTGGATCTGGCAGCCATGATGAAGCGAAAGGATGACGTGGTCGGCCAGCTCACCGGCGGCATCGCGCAGTTGTTCAAGGCAAACAAGATCGACTGGCTTCAGGGCCGCGGCCGCCTGCTGGCCGAGCGCCAGGTGGAAGTCACCGCCCAGGACGGCGGCGTCGAGGTGGTCGATGCCGACAACGTCATCATCGCTACCGGCTCGGAGGCCATCGACATCGGCGCTGCCAAGGCGGACGGCGAGTTGATCATCGACTCCACCGGCGCACTGAGCCTCACCGAGGTGCCGAAGAAGCTCGGCGTCATCGGTGCGGGCGTCATCGGCCTGGAAATGGGCAGCGTGTGGCGACGGTTGGGTTCCGAGGTGATCATGCTCGAGGCCGTCGAGGACTTCCTCGCCGCCGTCGATCAGCAGGTGGCACGCGAAGCGCTGCGTCATTTCAAGAAAATGGGGCTGGACATCCGCCTCGGCGCCCGCGTCACCGGCACCAAGGTCGGCAAGAAGCAGGTCACCGTGCAGTTCAAGGACAAGGACGGCGACCAGGAGGTCAAGGTCGACAAACTGCTGGTCTGTGTCGGCCGGCGCCCACGCAGCGAAGGCATTGCCTCGGAAGAGGCCGGACTGCTGCTGGACGAAAAAGGCTGCGTGCACGTGGACGAGCACTGCCGCACCAACCTGCCCGGGGTCTATGCCGTGGGCGATGTGGTTCGCGGCCCGATGCTGGCGCACAAGGGCTCGGAGGAAGGCATCATGGTGGCCGACCTGATCGCCGGCAAACCCGGCCACATGAACTACGACACCGTGCCGTGGGTCATCTACACCGACCCGGAAATCGCCTGGGTGGGTAAGACCGAGCAGGCTCTGAAGGCCGCGGGGGTGCCGTACAAGACCGGCAGCTTCCCCTTTGCAGCCATCGGCCGCGCCAAGGCCATGGACCGCGCCTACGGCCAGGTCAAACTCATCGCCCATGCCGAGACCGACACCATACTGGGTTGCCACATCGTCGGCCCGATGGCCTCGGAGCTGATCCAGGAAGCCGTGCTGGCGATGGAGTTCAAAGCCTCCGCCGAGGACCTCGCCCGGACCATTCACGGGCATCCGACCTTGTACGAGGCGGTGCACGAGGCGGCACTGGCGGTGGACAACCGCGCGATTCACAAAGTGAATAAGTAAGCCCCGCCACACCCACGAAAGCCCGCGATGCGGGCTTTTCTTTTTTAAAGCCCCTCTCCCCTCGCGGGAGAGGGGTTGGGGAGAGGGGGATGTCGGATCACACCGCCAGACTCATTATCTTCGCCACGATCGGCCGCCCCCCTCTCCCCCGGCCCCTCCCCCGCCAGGGGGGAGGGGAGTCCCCGTCGCGACCTCACTGACGTGCCGTACATCGTCACCTTCATGCCAGGTCCCTGTGATACGATTTCTCCTGTTCGATACGAACCCGTTGTACGGACACAACAAACGGCTCAGGGGACATCTTCCATGGCAGAAAAACCGACGGGAAAACCCGTTGCACTGGTCACCGGTGCCAATCGCGGTATCGGGCTGGCGGTGGTCGAGGCCCTGGCAAAACGCGGGTTTCAAGTCATCCTGACCGCGCGTCATGCCCAGCGCGGCGACGTGGCGGCCGAGCGTCTGGCCGATCGCGGGCTGGATGTGCGCCCACATGCCCTGGATGTGACCAGCGAGCAGAGCATCGCCGCCTTGGGCGAGTTCGTGCGCAGCCGCTGCGGCCGCCTGGATGTGCTGATAAACAACGCTGGCATTCTGCCCGATGGGCACGGTATCGAGGATGCCAGCCGCGCCAGCGTGTTCAATGCCAGCCTGGATACCGTGAAGCTCGCCATGGACGTGAATGTCTACGGCCCGCTGCTACTGGCTCAGGAACTCGTCCCCCTGATGCGCCAGCGAGGTCGCGGGCGCATCGTCAACGTGTCCACGGGCATGGCGCAGCTGTCCGACATGGGTGGGCGCTTTCCGGCCTATCGCTTATCGAAGACCGCCTTGAACGCGCTTACTCGCATCCTGGCGGCCGAGACGGCCGACGACGGCATCCTGGTCAACGCGGTCTGCCCCGGCTGGGTGCGCACGGACATGGGCGGCCCGCAGGCCGAGCGCTCGCCGGAGGAGGCCGCCGAAGGCATCGTCTGGGCGGCAACGCTACCGGACGACGGACCGAGCGGCGGGTTTTTCAGGGACGGCCAGCGGCTCGACTGGTAACGCTGGCGCTGAACGCTATGCCAGTGTCGCGATGAGCCCGTGCAAGCCCTCGAGCGTACGAACCTCGAGATCCGGTGCCGGCAGGTGCTCCGGCCAGGGCTGACCACCGCGATTGACCCACACGGTACGGCAGCCCACCTGCGCGGCGGCGGCGACGTCGTGCTCCGGGTGATCGCCCACATGAATCATCTGCCGCGCCGGTACGCCTAAGCGCGCCAGCGCCATGTGGAACATTGCGGCATCCGGCTTGGCCACGCCGGTATCACAGGCGCAGAGCATGAACTCGAACAAATGCCCGAGGCCGATCCGATGCAGATCGGCATTGCCGTTGGTCAGCGCCACCAAGCGATAGCGGGTGGCCAGATGCTCCAGGGCGGGTATGGCATCGGCGAAACAGTCCACCCGGTTGCGCTCGACATAGAACACCTCGAAGGCGGCCTCGATGTCGAAGTCCGCATAGTCGACCGACTGCGCCGCCCGCGCCAGGGCGCGCTTGCGGATCCAGGTGCGGTCGTGCGCCATGTCCGGCGCCTCACCCGCCACCACCGCACCCAGCGCACGCAGTTCGCCGGCTGTGTAGCGCTGGGTCAGGCGTGGATAGCGCGCCTCCAGCCAGGCATGCAAGACGTCTTCAGCCCGGTCGATGATGGGCCAGATATCCCACAAGGTGTCATCGAGGTCGAAACTGATGACCGTGGGTGCCTGTGTATCGATCTGCGCCATACGCTCATAACCTTCCCAGGCCGCGCTCCAGATCGGCCTGGATGTCACCGACGTGTTCCAGACCGACCGACAGGCGAATCAGGCCATCGGTGATACCTGCGGAGTCACGCTCGGCCTGGCTTAGACGCCCATGGGTGGTGGTCGCCGGGTGGGTGATAGTGGTTTTGACATCGCCGAGGTTGGCGGTAATCGACAACAGCCGTACCGAGTCGATGACCGACCAGGCCGCATCGCGCCCACCGGCCAACTCGAAAGACACCACCCCGCCGAAGCCCGATTGCTGGCGTGCCGCCAGCGCGTGCTGCGGGTGCGACTCCAGTCCCGGATGATTGACCTTGCCCACCGCCGGATGCGCCTCCAGCCAGCGGGCCAGATTCAAAGCGTTCTCACAGTGGGCGCGCATGCGAATGGGCAAGGTCTCCAGGCCCTTGTGCAGGACCCAGGCGTTGAACGGACTGAGCGTCGAACCCGTGGTGCGCAGGAAGCCGAACACGTCCTTGCCCACACGCTGGGCATCGCCGAGCACCGCGCCGCCCATGCAGCGCCCCTGCCCGTCGATGTACTTGGTACCAGTGTGCACCACAAGGTCCGCACCCAGGGCCAACGGTTGCTGCAACACCGGCGTACAAAAGCAGTTGTCCACCGCCAGCAGCGCACCATGGGCGTGGGCGAGATCGGCCAGGGCCGGCAGGTCAGCGATCTGCATCAGCGGATTGGATGGAGACTCGACGAAGAACAGCTTGGTCTGCGGGGTCACCGCGGCCGCCCAAGCGTCGATATCGGTGAGGCGGACGAAGGTCGTCCCGATACCGAAGCGGCTGAAGTAGTTGGTGAACAGCGACACGGTGCTGCCGAACACCTCGTGAGCGCAGACGATGTGATCGCCCGAGCGCAGCAGCGACAAGCCCAAGGCGGTGATGGCCGCCATGCCCGAGGCCGTGGCGACACAGGCCTCCGCACCCTCCATCGCCGCCAGCCGGCGCTCGAAGGCATGCACCGTCGGGTTGGTGAAGCGCGAGTAGATATTGCCCTCGACAGCACCGGAGAAACGCGCGGCGGCCTCGGCGGCAGTATCGAAGACGAAGCTGGAGGTGGCGAAGATGGGGTCGGAGTGCTCCCCCTCGGGGGTACGCCGCTGGCCGGCGCGCACCGCAAGAGTATCGGGGTGCAACAGGCCTGGAAAATCGGACGGATTCATAGGGTCTCCCATAACCGGCGAGGCCCGGGACCTTCACCTGTCGTGAACGACCCTCCCCTCGCTTTAGCGTGATTTAGTAATGCGCCCGCAAGCTGAAGGTCAAATCGGCGCAGACCGCAAACGGTACGGCACCCTGAACACGATGTCAAAACTCCACGCCCAACCCGTCCATGATGAGCTTCAGGCCGGTGAGAAAGAGCAACACGTAGGCGATCCGATAGAACTGCGCCTCCGAGACCCGGCGATGCAACCAGACGCCCAGCCCGATACCCGCGGCGGCCACGGGCAACAGCATGACCGCCAGCTTGAGGTTGCCGATATTGAGCTGCCCGAGCATCGCGTAGGGCACGAGCTTGACGTAGTTGACCACCGCGAAGAACGCCACCGTGGTTGCCTGATACACCTGCCTCGGCAGCCGCTGGGGAAGCAGATACATGTTCAGCGGCGGCCCGCCGGCATGGGCGACGAAGCTCGTAAGACCCGCCGCCGCTCCCCAACCACCGGCCGCGATGACGCCGGGGCGCGCCCGCTCGGCGTTGCTGCGGCGCAGCCAGACGTTCAAGGTGAAACCCACGGCGATGGCACCGACCAGCAGGCGCAGCACATCGCGGTCCAGGTAGCCGAACAGCAGCCAGCCGGCGGCGATACCCAGTACCGACGCCGGCAGCAGGCGAAGCAGCGAGCGGACATCCCAGCGCCCCCAGAAGGCCCACAGGTTCATGAGATCCATGGCGCACAGCACCGGCAGCAGGATAGCCGCCGCGAGCACCGGATCCATATATAAAGCCATGACCGGTACGCCGGCGACGCCGAGCCCACCACCGAAGCCGCCCTTCGACACCCCGACGATCACCACCGCCGTCACAGCCACCAACCAGAACAGCGGATCGGCGCTCATCCAAACCTCGCTCGATGTCGTAACGTGCGCATAGTGGCATAACCAGATCCTGTTCCAGCGGAGGCACCATGCCCAGCCAGACGTTGAGATTCACCAGCCGCACCGGTCATGAACTGGCCGCACGCCTCGACCGGCCGCACGGACCGGTTCACGCGTACGCTTTGTTCGCCCATTGCTTCACCTGCTCGAAGGACTTATTCGCCGCCGTGCGAATCGCCGCGGCATTGAACGAGCGGGGCATCGCCGTGCTGCGCATCGACTTTACCGGGCTGGGCGAGAGTGGCGGCGAATTCGCGGACTCGACATTCTCGTCCAATATCGAAGACTTGCTCGATGCGGCCGATTATCTGCGGGCGCACCATCGCGCGCCGCAGATCCTGATCGGGCACAGCCTGGGCGGCGCAGCCGTGCTGGCCGCGGCCGGGCGCATCGACGAATGCCGTGCGGTGGCCACTATTGGCGCGCCGGCCGACCCTGCGCATGTGGCACACCTGTTCGAGAGCTCGCGCGAGATCATCGAAGCCACCGGTGAGGCCGTGGTCCGTCTGGCCGGGCGGCGCTTTACCGTGCGCAAGACGCTGTTGGACGACCTGTCGGACCAGAACCAGCAGGCCCGTATCGCCGCCTTGCGCCGCCCGCTGCTGATCCTGCACGCGCCGCTGGATGAGATCGTCGGCTTGGACAACGCACGCCGCATCTACGAGGCTGCCCTGCACCCCAAGAGCTTCGTCGCGCTGGATGGGGCCGACCACCTGCTGACCCGTCACAGCGATGCCGAGTACGTCGCCACCGTCATCGCCGCCTGGGCCTCGCGTTACCTCGACGCGCCGGCCGGCCTGCTCCCGCCGCCGGCGCCCCAGACCGGCGCAGTCGTCGTGGCCAACACCAGCGCCGAAACCTTCCCGCACCACGTCGTCGTCGGCCCACACGTGCTGCGCGCCGACGAACCGGTGTCGGTCGGCGGCAGCGACACCGGACCGACACCGTACGACTTGCTGTCCGCCGCCCTGGCGACGTGTACCAGCATGACAATACGCATGTACGCCGCGCGTAAGGGGATCGCACTGCAAACAGTGGAAGTCAGCGTCGCCCACGGCAAGATCCACGCCGCCGATTGCGCCGATTGCGAAACCCGCGAGGGCCGGGTGGACCAGTTCACCCGGCGTATCCGCCTGCCACAGGGGCTCACAGAGGCACAGCGTCAACGCCTGCTGGAGATCGCCGACCGCTGTCCGGTGCACCGGACCCTGGAGAGCGAAATCCGCATCGTTACGTCATTGCACAGCGATGAGCCGGGCTAAGCGCGGGAGACGACAGTCGCAAACTCAAGAACTCCGGCACCCGTAGGAACTCTGCCCTCAGGGCGATTGCCGCGGGTGGCGCCAAAAGCCCGCAGGTCTGGCGCCAACCCAAGCCGAATCGCGCACAGGGGTGCGCTCCTACAGGTGCCCAGGTTCAACATCGGAACCGGCTACTGGCATCCGTAGGAACTCTGCCCTCAGGGCGATTGCCGCGGGTGGCGCCAAAAGCCCGCAGGTCTGGCGCCAACCCAAGCCGAATCGCGCACAGGGGTGCGCTCCTACAGGTGCCCAGGCTCAAGATCAGAGCCCACTACTGGCACCCGTAGGAGCCCTGCCCACAGGGCGATTGCCGCGGGTGGCGCCAAAAGCCCGCAGG
>CBFGWV010000076.1:0-17096 GCA_965652545.1 uncultured Candidatus Competibacteraceae bacterium
GTCACCACGTGTACAGCGTAACCGTCAGAGACCACATGATGATCGCCCATGGCTTCCGTGGCTCGGTGTTCGGGCCGGCGCAGGCCTTGCACGGGGCCACCTTCGTCGTCGATGTGCAGGTCAAGCGCCGCGCCCTGGATGCCGACGGGCTGGTGGTGGATATCGGCGCGTTGAGCCGCCTGCTCGGTGAGGTGCTGTCGCTGCTGAACTACCGCAACCTGGACGAGATGCCGCAGTTCGAGGGCATCAACACCACCAGCGAATGGCTGGCGGGGTACCTGCATCGCCAGATCAGCGCCCGTATCCGCGCGGGCGATCTTGGTGCATCGGCCATGGAGCTGGCCGCCTTGAAGGTCACGCTGCATGAGTCCCATATCGCCTGGGCCGCGTTTGAAGGGCCGTTGGACGAGGGTGAGGGGTGACACCGCTGGTCGTCGTTTTCCCCGGCGATCTCGATACGCCCAGCGGCGGTTATCGCTACGATCGCGCCATGGTCCGCGGCTTGCGTGCCATGGGGCGGGCGGTGACGCTGGTCAGTCTCGATGGGGACTACCCGCAGGTGGACCAGGCCGGCAGCGCGGCGGCGATCGACCGCCTGGCGCGCCTGCCCACCGGTGCCCGTGTGGTGGTCGACGGTCTGGCCCTGGGGGCGTTGCCGGCGCTGGCCGACGCGGCCGCCGGGCGCTACGAACTCATCGGCCTGGTTCACCATCCGCTGGCGGACGAAACCGGCCTGAGCGATGCCTGGCGCGAGCGTTTTCTGGCGCAGGAGCGGCGGGTGTATCCCGCCTGTGCGCGGCTTATCGTCACCAGTCGATTCACGGCGAGGCGGCTGGTCGAGGGTTTCGGGGTGGCGCCAACGGCGGTCCACGTGGTCGAGCCGGGCACGGACGCCGCCCCGGTCGCTGCCGGTTGCGGCTCGCCGGTGCGCCTGCTGAGCGTGGGCAGTTTGATTCCGCGCAAAGGACACGCTGTGCTGCTCGATGCCCTGGCGCCGCTGGCCGGGTTGGACTGGCGGTTGGACATCGTCGGCAGCCGCGAGGCCGACCCGGCCACTGCCGATGCGCTCGTGGCGCAGTGCCGGTCATTGCGGTTGGATGATCGGGTCCGTTTCCTTGGTGCCTGCGACAGCGATACGCTGGCGGGGCACTACCATCAGGCCGATCTATTCGTGTTGGCCAGCCATTACGAGGGCTACGGCATGGTGTTCAACGAGGCATTGGCGCGTGGCTTGCCCGTGGTGACGACCACCGGCGGTGCCATTGCCGACACGGTGCCGGCCGACGCCGGCCTGCTTGTCCCCCCAGGCGATGTACAGGCCCTGCGTACCGCGCTCGAAGGTCTGCTCACCGATGCGTCGCTGCGCCAGCGGTACCGGGCCGGTGCGCTGCGCGCGCGCGATCGCTTGGTCGGGTGGCCACAGGCGGTGCAGGCTTTCGCTCGTGCCGTGGATGATGGGGACGGCCGATGAGCGAAACCTTCGCCCTGGACTGGCTAGCCTTGCGTGCCGCACCCGATGCGCGGGCACGATCGCCGCAAGTGGTGGATGCGCTGCGTCATTGGCGTGTCTCGCGCGGCCGGTTGCGGGTTTGCGACCTGGGTGCCGGCAGTGGCTCGCAACTACGCTTCCTGGCGCCACGCTTGGGCGGTCAACAGGACTGGTTGCTGCTGGACCACGATGGCGGCTTGCTGGCCGCCGCCAGCGAGGGTTTGCCGTCGGATGAGGCGGGTGTGGCGACGCACGTGCGTACCGCGGTGTGCGATTTTTCGCTGCCCTCGTCGATTCCGCGTTTCGATGCGGACCTCGTCACCTGTTCGGCTTTGCTCGACCTCGTCTCGCGTCCCTGGCTGGCCGCGTTTGCCGAGCGGGTCCGGGAGGCTGGTGCCGCGGTGTATTGCAGCCTCAACTACGCCGGCAGCGTGGCCATCGACCCGGAAGATGCGGATGATGAACGCATCATCGCCGCCTTCAACGACCACCAGCGGGGCAACAAGGGGTTTGGCCCGGCTCTGGGTCCGCAGGCGGCGCACGATCTGCACGCCCGTCTGCTGGCATTGGGTTACGCGGTGATGATGGCGCGTAGCGACTGGGTCATCGGCCGTGACGAGGCCGTCTTCGCCGGGCAGCTTCTCGAGGGCATCGCCGGCGCGGCGCAGGCGCTGGGCGTGGACAGCGCCGACTGGCTGGCGCGACGCAAGGCTTTGCTGGGCCGCCGTCGCAGCGTGATCCGGGTGGCGCACTTCGATGTGCTCGGGCTGCCGGGGGCATCATGACACCGCTTTGGCGCCGACTGTTGCCGTTGCTGGTCAGCCTGTTGATGCTGGCGGCGGTTCTGCACCAAGTCGGCACCACGGCTGTGCTTGACCGGCTTGCGGCGGCGTCCCCCGGGTGGCTGGCACTGGGGCTGTTGATCAGCGTGCCGCAGTTCCTGCTCTCGGCGCTGCGCTGGCGGGTGGTGAGCACCGCGCTGGGAGTGCACCTGCCGTACCGTACGGCGCTGCGCGAGTACTACCTGGCGGTGTTCCTGAACAATGTGCTGCCCGGCGGCATCCTTGGCGATGGCGCGCGGGTCTGGCGCAGCGGCGGACGGGGCCGCTGGGCGGCGGCGGTGCAATCGGTGGTCATCGAACGCTTATCGGGGCAGCTTGCGCTGTTCGCGATCGCCGCGCTGGCTTTGGGCGTCCTGCTGCGCGTCCAGCCCGCGCTCGGTCGCAGCTTGCTGGGTGTGGCCCTGCCGTTGCTGGGCGTGGTTGCGCTGCTGGCGGCAGGGGGGTGGGTTCTGGGGCGCCGCCGGCTACCGGACTGGATTGGCCCGGCATTGCCGTTGCTGGTTTCGCCGCGGGCGTTTGTGCATCTAGGCTTGTCGTTGCTGATCGTGGCCACATATCTGGCGGTGTATGCCTGCGCCGCGCAGGCCATCGGTGCGCCACCACCGCTGCCGATGGTGTTGCTCCTGGTGCCCTGGGTGTTGCTGGCCATGCTGCTGCCGTCGGCCCTGGGCGGCCTGGGTGTGCGCGAGGCGGCGGCCGGGGCGTTGTGGCTCGGAGCCGGCCTGGACGCAGGGCAGGGGGTGGCGATCGCAATGCTCTACGGGGTGAGCTGCCTGCTGGCCAGCACGCCGGGGTTGGTCGTGCTGGGGCGGTGCGGTTTCAGGCCGCTGCCACATTCACCTGGATCAGGCAGTCTGTTCCCAGAGTCCAGTGGCGAACCCGTGTCAGCCTTGGCAGCGCGGGATCGCTGAGGCTGAGCGCACGAACGCCACGGCCGATGAGCCGCGGTGCGACGGTCAGTTGCAGCCGGGTGAGCGCGGCCGCCGCGAGCCAGCGGCTGACGGTGACCCCGCCGCCCTCGACGAATACTCGTCGCCAGCCGCGCTCGGCCAGGGCGGCAACGATGCGCCGCGGCTCGTTCATGGCACCTGCGGGCAGGGCGATACCGGTGACGCCCGGAGGTAAAGGGCGTGGGCTGGGCTCGTGCACGATAACGGTCGATACGATACCGTCTGTGAACAGGCGGTGATGGTGGGCAAGGCTGAGTCGGCGGTCGAGCACCACCCGCACCGGGTTGGGCCCAGGCACCCGTCGCGTAGTCAGTTGGGGATCGTCGATGGCGACCGTGTTGGCGCCGACGACGATGGCATCGGCCAGTGCGCGCAGACGGTGCAGGTGATCGAGGTTCAGCGGGTGGTTGATGGTCATCGGTTTTGCCGAGTCGTCGGCGATGAAGCCATCGAGGGTCTGGCCCAGGTGGCCGATCACCCACACCGCGTCCGGTGCGGCAAGGTCGGCGTAGTGCAGCAGTATGGCGTTGGCCTCATCCGGCAGGGGGGCGTCGATGTCCCAGGGTGGGATCATGGCCTCATGACGAAACGCAAGCAGATGGTGCCAAGCCTCATCATCGGTGAATGTCGGGAACGATTGGGATACAGTCATGGTCTTGTGTAAGGTCTGTACAAGAGTCGGGCACCGACGCCCCATGGCGAATCACTGCATGTTGAGAGAATGACCATGCAAAAACAAGGCACATCAATGGCCGACAGCGCTCACCGGGTCATTGTCCTGGACCGTGGCATGAGCGAATTGCGCCGTGGGCTTCCTGTTGTGGTCGATGTGGCCGGCGACGCCTGGTTGGTGGCGTCTGCCGAATCCGCTCGACCAGATGTTGTGCAAATATTGTACACAGCGTCCGGTCGACAACCCGATCTGGTATTGGCGTCACGCCGTCTCGCTTCCCTGGGTGCCAACGCGTCGGGTGCCGCCTTTTCGGTGCTGAAACCCGAGACTTGGGCGAGCGTCGAGGATTATCGCGCAGCCGGTCTGCTGGCGACCGATGCCTTGCCGCCGGGGTGGACGCTTGCGGTCTCCGATGACGCGCTGCCCGGGGCGGCCGTAGTGCAATTGGCCAAGTTTGCCCAGCTGGCGCCTGCACTGCTGATCGTCCGTCTGTCGCGGCCGACGGGGCAGTGGCCGCGGGTGCCGGCGGATTGGGTGGACGACTATCCGCTGGATTTGGCTGCCAGCTTGCAACCGGTGGCCTCGGCCCCCGTGCCCCTGGCCGTGGACGAGGCTTGCCGTTTTGTCCTGTTCCGTGCCGCGGATGGGCATACCGAGCATGCGGCCATCGTGGTCGGGACACCGCAGCCCGGCGAGCCGACACTGGTGCGGCTGCATTCGGCCTGCTTCACCGGCGATCTGTTCGCCAGCCTCAAGTGCGACTGCGGCGAGCAACTGCGCACGGCCGTGCACAAGATGTCCCGCAGCGGCGGCGGTATTCTGCTGTACCTGAACCAGGAGGGGCGGGGGATCGGACTGGCCAACAAGCTGCGTGCCTATGGTTTGCAGGCCCAGGGCTACGACACGTTGGATGCCGATGCCCGCCTGGGCTTCGAGGTCGACGAACGGCGCTTCGAGGTTGCCGGCGCCATGCTGGCCGCGCTGGGTGTCAGCGCCGTGCGGGTGCTGACCAACAACCCGCGCAAGCTGGCAGCCCTGGAGGCCATAGGCCTGACAGTGGCCGGGCGGGTTCCGCTGCTCGGTTCGGTCAACCCGCATAACGAGCATTACCTCAAGACCAAGGCCTCGCGCGCCGGGCACTTGTTCGATCCGGCACTGACGCCGTTTCGTTGGTTGCGGCCCGCGGTGGCGGCCGCCGGGTCGACGGAAATCGGCTGAGGCCATCCGTCTGGCTGATCTGCATCAGGGTTCGGACCGTGGCATGGCGGTAAGGTCGCCAGACTGCCAATGGAGACCGACTCGTGTCCGTGAATCTGCCGGATCTGGCGCAGCTGGCCACGCGAGCTGGTGGTGCGCCGCGCTACACCTCATACCCCACCGTGCTGAGCTTCAAGCCCGGTTTCGACGAACCGGCGTTGGAGCGTGCGTTGAACGAAGGCGCCGTGGCCGGTCGACCGCTGGCCCTGTATGTCCATGTGCCGTTCTGCGCTCAGGTGTGTTTCTACTGCGGTTGTAACCGCATCATCACCGCCAATCGCAAGCGCGGTGAAGACTATCTCACCCTGTTGTTGCAGGAGATGGCCTTGCTTGCCGCCAAGACCGGCAAAGGCCGGCGCCTGTGCCGTATACAGTTCGGCGGCGGGACGCCGACATTTCTCGGTGTGGATGGCTTGGCCAGGGTGCTCGGTGCGGCCCACCGCTTGTTCGATGTCGACCCGGACGCCGAGACGGGTATCGAGGTCGACCCGCGCCAGCTGTCCCCGGGCGATCTGGTCCGGCTGCGGGCGGTAGGGTTCAACCGGCTCAGTATCGGTGTGCAGGACCTCGATCCGGAGGTGCAGTCGATCATCCACCGCCTGCAGCCCAAGGCGTTGACCGAGCACACCATCCAGGCGGCCAAGGCGTTGGAGTTCCGGCCGGTGAGCATCGATTTGATCTACGGCCTGCCGGCACAGACCGAGGCGCGCTTCAGGGCTACTCTGGATGCCGTGGTGGCTTGGCGACCGCATCGGATCGCCTTGTTCCAGTACGCGCATCTGCCGGAGCGCTTCCCGATGCAGAAGGCCTTGGAAAAGCACGTCATTCCGGGGCCCGAGGCACGACTGGGGCTGTTTACCGAAGCCCGCGAACGGCTACTGGCAGCCGGTTATATCATGGTGGGCATGGACCATTTCGCCTTGCCCGAGGACGGTCTGGCCCGGGCGCTGCTCGAGGGCAGCCTGGTGCGTAACTTCCAGGGCTATGAAACCGGCCCGGAGGCCGACTGGCTGGGCATCGGGGTGACGGCGATCAGCCAGTTTTCCGGCGCCTACTGCCAGAACGTGCGCGATGTCGAAAGCTACCGCACGCTGTTGGCGCAGGGGCGGTTGCCGCTGATGTCGGGCCTGGAACTGTGCCCCGAGGACCGGCTGCGGCGCCGCCTGATCAGCGAGCTCATGTGCTACGGACACACCGATTTGTCCCTCGCCGGTGCGGATTGGCAGACGCGTTTCGCGGCCGAACTGGATGCCTTGTCGAATCAATCGCGCGAGGGCTTGGTCGTGTGTGACGGCCCGCGGGTGAGCCTGACGCCGACGGGTTGGTTACTGGTTCGCTCGGTGGCCGCCGTGTTCGACCAGTACCGTGATCGTGAGCTCATGTCCGCGGCCTTGTAAGCCGGGCAATCCCGCCGCGCAGGGGCCATACTTGCATCAATCGGACATCTCAACGGCGCGAAACCAAGGAGCCAGTTCATGTCACAAACCGTTCCTGTCGGCGGTGGAACCCTGGCGGGGCCGCACATCCGCCGCCTACCGGCCGATCGGCCCTGGCAGTGGTTGCAGGCCGGGTGGCGGGATCTCACGCACACGCCGTTCGCCAGTACTGCCTACGGCTTGGTGTTCGTGGTCATGGGGTACGCCCTGGTGTGGCTGGCGCGGGAGCGATTCGAGCTGACCTTGGCCTTGATTTCAGGCTTCCTGCTGGTGGGGCCGTTCCTGGCCATCGGGTTGTACGACCTGAGCCTGCGGCAGGAGCAGGGCAAGCCGGCGACGCTGCTGCACGCCATCAGCGCCTGGCGGACCAACAGCCGCAACATCATGCTGTTCGGCGTTCTTGTGGCCTTGATCATGATCGTCTGGGCGCGCCTGTCCGCGTTGTTGTATGCGCTGATCTTCCTGGGCCCGAGCATCCAGTTGGAGACGGACCTGAGTGCCTTGTTCTTCTCCGGTGACGGCCTGCTGTTCCTGGGCGTGTTCCTGGCCGTAGGCGCCGTGCTGGCGGTGGTTGTCTTCTGCCTGAGCGTGGTGTCCATCCCGATGTTGCTGGATCAGCGCTGCGATATCTTCACCGCCGTGGCCACCAGCATCGCCGCGGTGCGCCACAACCAGGCACCGTTGGTGCTGTGGGCGGTGATCATCGTGGTCATCACCGGCGCCGGCATGTTGCCGGCGTTCATCGGCCTTGCTGTCACCCTGCCGCTGGTCGGGCATGCCAGTTGGCATGCCTACCGCGACTTGGTGGAGATGCGTTGACGTCTCATTCCTGTGGTGCGAAGTAGGTCTTGTCCAGGGCGCCGTGGATGTCCCCCAGTCCGACCTGGATGTCATCGATGAACAGGTGCAGCCCGTCCAGGCTCAGGGCGGCGACATCGGCGGTGGTGACCGCATCGGTGAGTTTGGCCACCTCGCCCTGCGGGATGTCCGCCGAGGGCAGGTGCCCCAGGTGCCAGCTCATCTCGCCCAGGCAGTGGTGAACGCTGCGCGGAAAGTAACGGTCCTGCAGCAGGAAGCGAACGACATCCGGCCCGCGCACCCGCAGGCGCACGTGTTGGCGGTACATCTGGTAGGCACTCAGTGAGCGCAGGACGCTCATCCACTGGATGTTGTCGAAGGGCGACAGCTCGCCGCCCCCGCTGCCGGGCAGCAGGTTGGCCGAGCGCACATCGAGAATGCGCGTGGTCATATCGGCCCGCTCCACGCTGCGCCCCAATTTGATGAAGTCGTACGCGTGGGTGTGGCTCATCGTGTCGGCCATCATGCCGGTGAGCTGCTGCGAGCTCTGGATGACCCGGCGGAGGAACTCCTGACGCGAGCGCCGCGACATGCCGGCGGCCAAGTGGTCCTTGACGTACAGATAGAGGTCGTTGACCTGCTCCCAGGCCTCGCGCTGGACGATGTCTCGGGTGGTGCGCAGGTTCTCGCGTGCGGCAGCGAGGGAGGAGAGCACCGAACTGGGGTTGATGCGGTCACTGATGAGAAAGCGCACGACATTCTGCTCGCTGGCTTCCTCGTAGTGCTCGGCGAACGTGGCCTCGCCGCCGCTGATGAAGACCAGGGGCTCCCAGCCGAACGGCGTGTTGCGCGGCAGGTCCATCAGAAGATTGGCATTGACGCCGATCATGCGCGCGGTGTCTTCGGCGCGCTCGAGGTAGCGGGCGGTCCAATATAGGTTGCAGGCGACGCGGGACAGCATGATCAGTCGTCCTCCGTGGCCACGATCCAGGTGTCTTTACTGCCCCCGCCTTGGGAACTGTTTACCACCAGCGAGCCCTTGACCAGTGCGACGCGGGTCAGGCCGCCGGTGGTGACGGTGGTCTGCTGGCCGGAGAGGATGAACGGCCGCAGGTCTACGTGGCGGGGCTCGGCGGTGCCTTCCACCAGGGTGGGGCTGGCGGACAACGTGAGGGTGGGTTGGGCCATGTAGTTGCGTGGGTTGGCTTTGATCAGCTCGGCGAAGCGGGCGCGCTCATCGGGACGCGAATGGGGGCCGACGAGCATGCCGTAGCCGCCCGACTCGTTGGCCGGCTTGACCACCAGGGCGTCCAGATTGGCCAGCACATAGTCGCGATCGGCCTCCCGCATGCACAGATAGCTCGGCACATTGGGCAGGATGGGGTCCTGGTCGAGGTAATAGCGGATGATCTCCGGAACGAACGCATAGACCACCTTGTCGTCGGCGACACCGGCACCGGGGGCGTTGGCGAGGGCGACCTTGCCGGACTTCCAGGCGCGCATCAGGCCGGCGACGCCGAGGGTCGACTCCTCGCGGAATACCTCCGGGTCCAGGAACAAGTCATCGACCCGCCGGTAGATGACATCGACACGCTGCGGCCCCTCGATGGTGCGCATGTGGACGACATCGTTGTCATCGACCATGAGGTCCGACCCCTGGACCAATTCCACGCCCATCTGCTGGGCGAGGTAGGCGTGCTCGAAGTAGGCGGAGTTGTAGATGCCCGGCGTGAGCACGACGATCTGGGGCTCCTCTCCCGGGCGGGGCGACAAGGCTGCGAGCATGTCGTAGAGCTGGGCGCAGTAGTCGTCCACCGGCAGAATGCGCTGGTTCTCGAACAGCTCGGGGAGGATGCGCTTCATCACCACCCGATTCTCCAGCATGTAGGAGACGCCTGAGGGCACGCGCAGGTTGTCCTCCAGCACATAGACGGTGCCATCTCTGTCGCGCACCAGATCGCTGCCGCAAATGTGCGCCCACACACCCAGCGGCGGGGTCACGCCGACGCATTGCGGGCGGAAGTTCACCGACTGCGCCAGCACCTCACGCGGGAAGACCTTGTCGCGGATGATTTTCTGCTCGTGGTACAGGTCATCGATGAACAGGTTCAGGGCCTGGACGCGTTGTTTGAGCCCCGCCTCGGTGCGTCGCCACTCCGGCAGCGGAATCACCCGCGGCACGATGTCGAACGGCCAGGCACGGTCGATCGAGCCGCCTTCGGTGTACACGGTAAAGGTGATGCCCATGACCTGGATGGCCAGCTCGGCCGCAGTCTTGCGCTCCATCAGTTCCTGCGGGCTCAACGCCGCCAGATAGTTGCACAATGCCCGGGCTGCGATCCTCGGTTGTCCGGGTGCCTGCAGCAGTTCGTCGTAGAGACCATCGAGGGGGTAGGTGTTCCAGTCGATGCTGGGGCTCATACCTGTGCGATCCTTGGGCGTCGTCGTCTGTACAGTGGGCTGCAAACGGCATACCAGGGTCAACGTTTGGCGTGATGTCTGGAAATCTCAAGCACTCGTGCGCTGTGCTGGTGCGCTGATTGCTGTCCGGGGGTGGGTGTCGCACCAGTTTGGCGCACGCCTGCCGTCAATGTTCAGTGTAGACGCCTGGCGAGCCTGGAATGCCAGTTGCTACGGGTACCGTCACGCTTTAGCCGGCCTAACGTTCAGGAGATTCGATGGCCATCCGAGTTGCGTTGAATCACAGCACCCGCTACGAGTTCGACCGCCCCGTGCGCCTCTCGCCGCACCTGATCCGTTTGCGGCCGGCGGTGCACAGCCGCACACCGGTGACCTCGTACAGCCTGAACGTCGGTCCCGAACCGCACTTCATCAATTGGCAGCAGGACCCGTTCGGCAATCTCGTGGCGCGGGTCGTCTTTCCCGAGAAGATCCGCCATCTGTCCATCGAGGTGGATCTGGTCGCCGAGATGACGGTAATCAACCCGTTCGATTTCTTCGTCGAGTCGTTCGCCGAGCAGTTTCCGTTCGCCTACCCGGATACGCTCAAGGAGGAATTGCGGCCGTATCTGGCCATCCGTGAGCGGGGCGAGGCACTGACCGCATGGATGAGCGAGTTGGATCGGACGCCGCGGCACATCGTCGACTTCCTGGTCCAGATCAACCAGGTCCTGCAACAGCATGTGGGTTATGTCATCCGCATGGAGCCGGGTATTCAGAGCTGCGAGCAGACGCTGACTCTGGCCAAGGGCTCGTGCCGCGACTCGGCCTGGTTGCTGGTCCAGGTGCTGCGTCATCTGGGGTTGGCGGCGCGTTTCGTGTCCGGTTACCTGATCCAACTGGCAGCGGATGTGAAGTCTCTCGATGGCCCCTCGGGTACCGAAGTGGATTTCACCGACCTGCATGCCTGGGCCGAGGTCTACGTCCCCGGTGCCGGCTGGTTGGGCCTGGATCCGACATCCGGGTTGTTTGCCGGCGAAGGGCACATTCCGCTGGCCTGTACCGCGGACCCGGCATCCGCAGCGCCGGTCACCGGCTACAGCGACGAAGCCGAGGTGGAGTTCGGCTTCGCCATGTCCGTGACGCGTATCCACGAAGATCCGCGGGTCACCAAACCGTACTCGGACGAGCAGTGGGCGGACATCCAGGCGCTGGGCCAGGCAGTCGACCAGCGGCTGGCCGCCGGGGATGTGCGCTTGACGTTGGGCGGAGAGCCCACCTTCGTCTCCATCGACGATATGGACGGCGCCGAATGGAACACCGCAGCACTGGGCAAACACAAACGCGAGCGGGCGGACGTCCTGATCCGCCGCCTGAGCGACCGGTTCGCCCCCGGTGCGTTGCTGCACTTCGGCCAGGGCAAGTGGTACCCGGGGGAGCCGCTGCCGCGCTGGGCCCTTGGGTGCTTCTGGCGGGTGGACGGTGAGCCGGTGTGGCACGACCCGGCGCTGATCGGCGACCCCGCGCAGGCGCCGGGCCACAGCCCGGACGACGCGCGGCGGTTTGCCGGCGAACTGGTGACGCGCCTGGGCATCTCGGCGGAGCACCTGATCGAAGGTTTTGAGGATGCGTACTACTACCTGTGGTACGAGCGCACGCTGCCGGTGGATGTCGACCCGCTGGCGTACGATCTGACGGACGGGTTCGAGCGGCGACGCTTGGCGACATTGCTGGAGAAAGGCCTGGGGACGCTCACCGGTCTGGTGCTGCCGCTGGCCTGGGACGATGGGCACAAGCGCTGGCGCAGCGGCGTTTGGCCGTTGCGTCGCGAACGCCTCTACCTGCTGCCGGGCGAGTCCCCCATGGGTTTGCGCCTGCCGCTGGCCGCCCTGCCGTGGACCGGCAAAGCGGATATTCCGCATGCCCAGTCGCTGTTCGAGCCGCGTGATGCGCTCGGCGACGCCCATGGCGAGGTCATGCGCCGCTACAGTGCCTTGACGCCTGCGCCGGAGGCGCACCCGGGGGTTCAACCGCAGCCACTGAGTGAGGACGATCCGGCTGTCATTCACACCGCCTTGTGCGTGGAAGCGCGCAACGGCCAAGTCCATGTGTTCATGCCGCCGGTGGCCAGGCTCGAGCACTACCTCGACTTGGTGGCGGCCGTCGAACTGACGGCCAAGGCGCTGGCTATGCCGGTCATCGTGGAAGGCTACCCGCCGCCGTCGGACCCACGGCTGCGCAAGCTCTTGGTGACCCCGGACCCAGGTGTGATCGAGGTGAACATTCACCCGGCCGCCAGTTGGGACGAGTTGGTCGGCAATACGGAGATCCTGTACGAGGAAGCACGCCTGGCCCGGCTGGGCACCGAAAAGTTCATGCTCGATGGCCGCCACACCGGCACTCAAGGCGGCAATCACGTGACCCTGGGCGGGGCGACACCGGCGGATTCGCCGTTTCTTCGCCGGCCGGACTTGCTGCGCTCATTGCTGACCTTTTGGCAGCACCATCCCTGCCTGTCCTATCTGTTCTCCGGTTTGTTCATCGGCCCCACCAGCCAGGCACCGCGGGTTGACGAGGCGCGGCTGGAGAGCCTGTACGAGCTGCAGATCGCCTTCGAGCAGATGCCGCAAGGCGAGGTGCCGCAGCCCTGGCTGGTGGACCGCCTGCTGCGCAACCTGTTGGTCGATCTCACCGGTAACACCCATCGGGCCGAGATTTGCATCGACAAGCTGTATTCGCCCGACCACGAGGCTGGGCGTCTGGGGCTGGTCGAACTGCGTGCTTTCGAGATGCCGCCGCACCCGCGGATGAGCCTCATGCAGATGCTGCTCATCCGCGGCATCCTGGCCCGTTGCTGGGAGCAGCCCTACCATGCGCCGTTGCAGCGCTGGGGTACGGCCTTGCACGATCGCTGGCTGCTGCCGCATTACCTGTGGCAGGACTTGATCGATGTGTTGGGGGACCTGGAGCGCGCCGGCTTCGCATTCCGGCCGGAGTGGTTTGCACCGTTTCTGGAGTTTCGCTATCCGGTCTTCGGCCGCACGCTGGTTCAGGGTGTGGAGGTGGAGGTGCGCCAGGCGGCGGAGCCCTGGCATGTGCTGGGCGAGGAGGCCGCCGCGGGCGGTACGGCGCGTTATGTGGACTCGTCCGTCGAGCGTGTCCAGGTGAAGGTCACCGGCTTGACCGAGGCTCGCTACCAGCTCACGTGTAACGGCCGCCCCGTGCCTTTGCGGCCGACCGGCACGCCCGGCGAGGCCGTCGCCGGCGTTCGCTACCGTGCCTGGCAGCCGCCGACGGCGCTACACCCGACCATTGGCGTGCATACACCGCTGGTGTTCGACCTCTTCGATCGCTGGAGCGGTCGCTCGGTGGGGGGGTGCACCTATCATGTCGCCCATCCCGGGGGGCGCAATTACGAGACCTTCCCGGTGAACGCCTACGAGGCGGAAGCGCGGCGTCTGGCTCGCTTCTGGGCATACGGCCACACCCCGGGCCGTATGCGGCCGCTGCCCGAGGAGCGCAACCCTGATTACCCATTTACGCTGGACCTGCGTCGGGAGGGCTGAGCGATCCGAGCCTGACTCCCACGCTGCGAGCCGGGGGGGTATCGTTCAGACGCGCTGTGAACACATCCGTGTGAGCTCGACGGCAGCATCCATGCTGCCGACGGTCTGAACGATACCCCCCCGGCTCGCAGCGCTTGCTTTGGTGGTTGGTCGGCTGCGGCCTCATCGTTGAGTGTTGGCTCAGGCGCGGCAGGGCTCGCGTCGGAACTCCCACTCGACTTGGACGCCGTCGACGACGGCGGCATAGCGTTCGAACCGGCCGCGGGTGTCCCGGCCCCAGGCGTAGCGGCTGCCGCTCAACGGGCAGTTACCCGCCCGCGGGACGACCTGAATGGATGGCCGGCGGCGGTGGTTGAGGCGGATGCCCTCGACCGTCAGGCCGCGGGCCCTCAGTGTGGCGGCCACCCGGCCGGCGTGTAACAGGTTGTCCTCGAACGCGATGCTGGTCATGTCGACCCCCGTGGGTTTGCGAATGACTCCGATGTGAGCCTGTGCTTATAGATTTAACCCCAAATGGGATTAAGTCAATACCCGTTTGGGGTTTGTGCTAAAGTTCACGGTATCGTTTGCATCCAATCGGGAGTACGCATGGCACAGGACGCGATGGGCATCGGCGAGCGGCTGAAGCAACTGCGCGGTAACGCAACCCGTGACGAGATGGCCGCTCGGCTGGGTATTTCACGCAACACCCTGGCGCGCTACGAACAAGGCGAGCGCCTGCCCGATGCAGCTGTATTGGCACGCGTGTGCGCGGCCACCGGTGCCGACGCCGGCTGGCTGCTCAATGGCGAGACCGGCGTCGGAGCGCTCAATGACGAGTTCGCCCTGGTGCCGTTGTACAGCGTCGAGGTCTCTGCCGGTTTCGGCGCCGAGATCGACCAGGAGGACCCGGTCTCCCGTCTGGCCTTCCGGCACGATTGGCTGTCCCAAATGGGGTTGCGGGCCACCCATGTGGTGGCGGTGACCGCCAAGGGCGATTCCATGGAGCCCACGCTGGACGATGGCGATCTTCTCCTGGTCGACACCGCCCAGCGCACCTTGGTGAACGATGCGGTGTACGTGATTCGTCAGGAGAGCCTGTTGTACGTCAAGCGTCTGCAACGCCTGTTCGATGGCGGGGTGCGTATCAACAGCGATAACACCGCTTACGCGCCAGAGGTGATTCCAGCCGAGCGGGTGCGGCAACTGGCGGTGATCGGCCGGGTGGTGTGGGCCGGTGGGCGCTTATAGGGCCTGCGCTCAGGCGGTTTCCGCCATCGGTATCAGCGCCCGGGCCATTGCCTGGCCACTGAGCCAGGCGTCTTCGATCTTTCTGCCGCGACACCAGTCGCCGCAGGCACCGATGCCATCGTCCGGGGACCACAGGCAGTCCACGCCCAGCGGCTTGGTGGTCATCGCGTAGCGCCAGCGGTGGGCCATGGCCATGGTGGGTGGCGCGGCAAGACCGCCGCAGGCGTTGCGAAACGCCGTGGTCAGTGCACTGATGACGGCGATGGCGTCGTCATCCAAGTGCTCGGCGGACCATTCCGGCGTGGCTTGAAGTACCCAGCTCTCTCGGCCCTGGCGTCGCGGTTTGGCGCTGTTGCGTGCCACCCAGGCCAGGGGGTTGTCGCGTGGGCGGCCGGCATCCCAGCGCACAGGGAGTTGGGCATCAAGGGTCAGCATTACGGTCCAGCACGGCGCCATCTGCACCGTCGAAAGGCGGGCGTGCCAGCCGGTGCTCTCCGGCAGCAAGGCCATCGCCTGCGGTGCGGGTATGGCCAGGATGACGTGTTCGAAGCGGCCGACCCGATGACCGTGCTGATCGATCAATTGCCAGCCGTCGGGCATGCGCTCCAATGCGGCTATGCATGTCGACAACTGCACCATGAGACCACGCGCCAGAGCTTTGGTCATGGCGTTCATGCCGGGAATGCCCACGTAGCGTTCGTGGTCCCAGGGGGCCAGTTGAAACCGGCCGTGATCGAGTCGCGCCTGCCGTGGTGCCCATTCGGCAACAACATGGGCATCCTCCCAGATCTTCACTTGCCGAGCGAAGGCCGGATGCCGGACGGTGAAGTATTGCGCGCCGTGATCGAAGCCGCTTTGCTCGGTACGCCGTGTGGAGGTTCGCCCGCCCATGCCGCGCGCCTTGTCGAACACCGTGACTGCATATCCCCTATCGGCGAGGGCCCGGGCGGCAGTCAGACCGGCAATGCCGGCACCGACAATGGCGGTGGAGGGCGCAGAAATCATGATCGAATCCCCCGACGCGGTTCATTGAGCTATTACGATCATTGAGGCCGGCGGACGGGGTAAAGTTCCGGTCAGTGGGTGTCTTCCGCCATGCTGCCGGCCAGCCAGTCGCGCAGCGCCACAATTGGGCCTCGCCGGCTGTTGGCCGCCGGGGTCAGCCAAGTGTAAAGCCCTGCCGATTCGATAAACCCCAACGGGGCCACCAGGCGCCCGACGGCCAGGTCGCGTCGCACAAGCAACTCCGGCGCCACGGCCACACCCAGCCCCGCGGCGGCGGCTTCCAGCATGTAGGGGAGATGGTCGAAGACCTGCCCCTCGTAGAGCCCCTCGACGCCGAGCCCCACCCGCCCGGCCCATTCGGCCCAGGCTTCGCGTCGCGAGGCCGTGTGCAGGCGCGGTACCGCAAGAGCGTCGGCCGGCGTTGCCAGTCGCTCGGCAAGCCTCGGGTGGCATACCGGGCCGAAGCGCCCGCCACCCAGCGGCAGGGCATCCAGACCCGCTGGCCAGGGCGGCGTGCCGAACACGATGGCCGCGTCCACGCCCTGGCTGAAATCGGGCAGGTGGTCGGTGGCCGCCAGACGAAGATCGAGCCCCGGAAGCGCCGCACGCGCACCATCCAGGCGGGGAATCAACCAGCGCATGAGGAAACTGCCCGGGCAGGCCAGGGTCAGTTGGGCCGAGCGGGTGATCTGTTCGCAGGCGCCGGCCAGCGCATCCAGGGCCTGGCTGGCGCCCGAGAGCAGGGTTTGACCGGCGGCAGTCAGTTGCAGGTGCTGGCTGCCGCGCTGAAACACCGGTGTGCCCAGCCAGTCCTCCAACTGCCGCACCTGGCGGCTGACGGCACCGTGGGTGACATGCAACTCCTGTGCAGCGCGCGACATGCTGCGCAGTCTTGCGGCGGATTCGAATGCGCGAACGGCGTTCAGCGGCGGGATGCGACGGGCCATGGCTGGGCACTGCAGGTTGTGAGTATTTCTCACAGGGTGACGGCTGGATCGTCGCTTTGCAAGTGCTTGCCGCCGGCGTACCGTGTGCCCACTGCCATCGCCATCCGACGCGAGGACGATCATGAACGAACCTTTGGATACTTACCGTAGCGGTCCGGACGCCAGTGGGCACTTCGGTATTTTCGGCGGACGCTTCGTCGCCGAGACGCTGATGCCGCTGATCCTCGACTTGGAGCGCGAGTACGAGGCTGCCAAGACCGATGCCGAATTCCAGCGCGAGCTGGCGTACTTTCAGCGCGACTATGTCGGCCGCCCCAGCCCGTTGTACTTCGCCGAGCGCCTGACCGAGCACCTGGGCGGCGCGCAAATCTGGTTCAAGCGCGATGAGCTAAATCACACCGGCAGCCACAAGGCCAACAACTGCATCGGCCAGATCCTGCTGGCCAAGCGCATGGGCAAGAAGCGCATCATCGCCGAGACCGGTGCCGGCCAGCACGGCGTGG
>CBFGWV010000077.1:0-16914 GCA_965652545.1 uncultured Candidatus Competibacteraceae bacterium
ACCGGGGCAATGCCGCAGAAGCGCAGGACGTTGCGCTGCAGGCTTTTCAAGCTGTGCGCGCGGAAGTACCAGCGGTAGACCAGCGCGGGCATGCCCATGGTGACGATGATGCGGGCGGACTTGCCTTGCAGGCGTTGCTTCCACATCCCGGCGCCTGCAGACGGGTCGATGGCAAAGCCCGGACGAAACAGTTGCTCCAAAAACCCTTTGAGCAATGCGGGCAACGAACCCAGCCACAGGGGGTAGACGATAACCAGGTGGTCGGCGGCCTTGATCTGGGCCTGTGCATCGAGGATCGCCGGCGGCGTCTCGCCGGTGTTCCAGTCGGCCTGGCTGCGCAGTAGCGGGAAATCCAGCGTGGCGACGTCGATCACGCTGACCCGGTGGCCGGCCGCCTGCGCGGCGTCCCGGTAGGCGGCAGCCAGGGCGTGGTCCAGATGGCCGCCCTGCGGATCGGGATGCCCCTGGATGATGACGATGGTTTTGCTCATGATGGCACCTCTTCGTCGCCATCATGGAGGGCGAATGCCTTGTCCGTATTGATGCAGGGCAAGATGCCGTGTCCCCAAAACCTTGGAGTACCAATGCCCAATTTCTTCGACGGCCTGGTGCCGTCTGCTGATGAGGAACGCTTCGATACGGTACTGGAGCACGGCGGGGTGCGTTTCGAGCGCATCGTCTCGCTCGGCCAGGCCAGCCCACCGGGGTTTTGGTACGACCAGGCGCAGGACGAGTGGGTGATCCTGCTGCAAGGCGAGGCGGTCCTGCGCTTCGAGGATGCCGATGCCGACCTCCCCCTGCACGCCGGCGATTGGGTGTTCATTGCCGCACACCGCCGTCACCGGGTGGTGCAAACCTCAGCGACGGCGCCCTGCGTCTGGCTGGCGGTCCACTGGACCTCGCCCAGCACGGTAGCGTAGAGGTACTTGCGGTAGGCATCGTGAACATCGGTGCCGTTCGACTCGGGCGCCGCCGGCCTGTCCTCGGCGTGCATCCCCTCGCGATGAATACGCAGGAACAAGGCCAGCCAGTCGTCGGCGGGCGCATCCCAGGGTAGCAGCCAGGACAAGGGGCGAGCCCGCAGGCGCTCGGTCACCGCACCGATGGCGGAGGCGGCAATCGGCAGGCCGTTGGCGATGGCGTCAGTGACCGCGTAGCTGTGGGTTTCCGGCACCTGAAACGGAAACCAGGCCAGATGCGGGTGCTCCGCGGCGATGCCGCGGGTGAGCGAGGCGGCGTTGTCCACCGGTACGTGATGGACCAGGGTGGCCAGATGTGGCGGAAACGGGGGCCGGACGGTGCCGAACAGCACGAAACGCAGTGGCAGATTGCCAGCGTGAACCCGCTCCAATACGTCCACCACCACGGCCCGGCCCTTGTGCGCCAGCAGGACGGAGAACAAGGCGATGCGCAACGGCTCGTCCGCCACCACCGGCCGAGCCCAGGGGCGGAAGCGGCGCAGACGCTCGGGGTCAGGTGGCGGAGCGACGGTGATCGGCCGCTCAAGGCCTAACCGGGCCAACCGCCTGGCTAGGTCGTCGCTGCATGCAAAAAGCGTCTGCGCGTGCTCGATCAGCCAGCGTCGCTGGGGATCCTTCGGGGCGGCGGGCAGCCGCTGGTCGCCGACGAAGCGGCCGTCCGGCCCGGCCAGGTGCGGCTGGGCCGCCACCAGCGCGTAATCGAGGTTGATGACATCGAATGGGCGGCCAAGACCCTCGATCATCGCCGGCAGATGCTCGTCGAACCCCATCAGGTGCAGGACAAGCACCCGGCGGACGTCCAGCGCATCGGCCAAGGAAACCAAGCTGGGCAACTGTGCCGGGACATGCAAACGGCGCCCGTCGTCCCCGCGCTCGTCCATGCCCAGAACCACCTCGCCACCGCCTCGTCCACACAGGAAGACGACCCGCAGGCGGGCGGCGACCTGCTCGGCCAGGTCACTGGCGAAGCGGGCGACACCACCACCGAGGTGGTGCAGCATGACCAACACGGTCGGGCGACCGTCCGCGGGCGGCAGGGGTTGCACGCCCATATCGGACGGTACGGTACGGCGGCCCTCGCGCAGGCCCCAGACAGCGTAGTGCTGTAGCGGGTTGGTGCCGCTGGCGACCACATCGGCATGGGTTTGCCCGTAGGCGAAGGTATTGAAGTGCGGTGAGGGGTCGCGCCCTTCGCGATGCCCGCGAACGAGGTAGTGGAACACCGGGTCGATACCGGCGGCGGCTACATCCGGATACGCCAAGCGATACCAGTCGGGGTCGATGCGCCCATCGACACCCGCCCATACGGCCAAGCGTCTGCCGGCATCGGCCCCGGCCAGTGGCCGCACGATACGCCATGCCAATCCGGCGAGCAGTGGCCGGCGCCCCAGCATCATCGACAACTTGACCGTGGCATTCAGCGTAGCCGGCGGTTGCGCTACCGGTGGCGCCCTGTCCTCAACCTTTCGCGGCGGCGGCAGGTGGGGCAGCCGCTGGGTGCTGACGATAGCGCCCAGTCGCGACAAAGCGTGCATCAGCGAGGTCAAGGTGCCGGTGCTCTCGGCCAGTGCCTGGCGCAAGGCGCGGCAGCGGAAGACGGCACCCTCCAACACCGCGGCCGCGCCGGCGGGGATGTGATCGTCCGGATACTCGATCAGGCAGACCACGGCGTCCGGGTCGCCCGTCAGGGTGCGGATCCTGCCGACGACCTCGCCGGCCACCGGATCGGCATCGGCGCTAAGCCACAGGAACTCGGCCTCCGCCACCTCGACGCCGCGGGCGAGCATGCCCATGATCGTGTCCGCTGGGTCGGTCGGTACCAGCTCGACCGTGAGTGTCGAACCACCATCACCATTCAGGTGTACCGACCGCCATTCGCAACCATCGACCTGGGCCATCGCGATACCGCGAAGATCCAACCGCTGAGCTCGCAATGACCGCGCAGCCGCCAGCACCGCATCCAGGGACAGCGGCCGGTGGAACACCGCGCAGAGGTTGCGATCCTCGATGAACGCGCGCGACATCCGCTCGACGGCAGCCCGCATGGCCGGCGTGCCGGCGATGGGCGAGCGCTCCAGGCGCGCCAGGAAGGCACCTTCGGAGGGTGCATGCGCCAGCACCGCCTCGCGGGGCATCCGATCGAGCATAGACAACCACAGCAGCGTAGCTTCCTCACGGTGGCGACCGGCCTGCGAGCCCTGGCCGGCATGCACACGGTGACGCACCACGACACCCGGGACATGCACGATGGGAAAGTGCAGCCCGATGCGAAACCACAGGTCATAGTCCTGCGTGGTGGGCAGCTCGGGGTGGAACAGGCCGCAGCGCTCGAAACAGCTGCGGTGGACGAGCGTGGAGCAGCCGTTGATCCGCCCCTCGAACACAGCCCACAACGGCTGCCGCGGATCAAAGCCCTCGCCTGTCCGCATCTGGCGGATCTCGCGCCCGTCGGCGTCCATGAGGGCGAAATCGCCAAAGACCATGACCGGTTCGTTCCAGCGCGTGGTGACCTCGGCCATCTGGCGCTCGATCTTGTCCTCGACATACACATCGTCGTGGCTCAGCCAGCTGAAATACGTGCCCTGCATGCGGCGTATGCCGTGATTGACCGCCGTGGCCACACCGCCGTTGGGCTTGGCTTCGTAGTGGATGCGATCGCCATAACGCGCCGCGACGGCAGCCGTACGCCCACCGTCGTCGGAGCCGTCGTCAATGACGATGACTTCGACGTTGGGCCAGGTCTGCGCCAGGGCGCTGTCGATGGCCTGATCGAGATAGTCGGCACCGTTGTAGACGGGGATGACGATCGACACCAGCGGCAGACGCGAACTGTCAGGCATGGGCCACTCCATGCATCGCCAACACCTCGTCGTAGCCGCCGATCACCACCGGCTTCACGGATTTGAGATCCCAGCGACGCTGCACGGTCTCGCGGTTGCGCGCAACCGGCGCATCGACCAGTTCATCGTCAGTGGCCGCGCGCAGGATCGCCTCGGCCAGGGCGGCCACGTCATGTGGCGGCACCTCCAGGCCATCGACCCCCGGGGTGATCCACTCGCAGCCGCAGGCCGTATCGGCTTGTATGCAGAAGGTGCCCACCGCCATGGCCTCCAGCAAGGTCGTGCTGATACCGTCGGAGATACCGTAGCCGACCACCACCCGCGCCTGCGCCAGGCGGCTGACCGCCGGGGCATGGTCGGGGAAGTACGGGTCCACGACCACATCGAGGTCGTTCTCGCGCGCCAGCGCCTCGGCCGCGCGTTTCATCGGCACGCTGGTGTGCATGATCCGGATCTGGAAACCCTTCAGCCGCGGCGCGATGCGATGCACCGCCAGGAGGATGTCCATCCCCCGCCCGGCCCAGCCGTGATACCCCTTGATGAGAATGGACTTGCGCTGCGACGGTGGCGGCAGGCCCGCCGGGTCCGGGTAGGTGGAGAGGTCCACCCCGCCGGAGGCCGCCACAGGTGGGAAAAACCGCCCCTGGAAGCCCAACTCGGTAAACAAGCCATGATCGCGCACACAGTCGGAGTGCAGCACATCGACGTGGCGGGCCAGCTCCTCCAGGCGGGCGCGATGCCGCGGCATGCGACGGTACAAGTACACATCGCTGCCCCAACTGGAGGCCAGCCAGCGCGGAAACACCGGCCCACGGCGCAATCGCGCCTCCAGGCACAGGTAGCCGGCGTGCTGCAGCTCGAGCGTGTGGATGAGATCCGGTTGCAGCGCATCGATGGCCGCCAACAGCGAGGTGGGGCTGGGCAGCACCTGCGCCGTGACATCCACGGCCGAACGCAGCGGCATGTAACCACGCTGACGCTCCTGTGCGCTGTCGGCAATGGACTCGATGAGGGCATGGTCGAAGACGCCGACCTCGCCGGGGCGCAGCGCATCGGCATCGGCGCGCGAGCGCACGGTGGCCTCGAAGCTGAACTCCGGGCAATAGTCCTGCAGCACCGAAGGGAACACCACCACGCGGTAGCGGCTGCCGCGCAGCAGATCCACCCAGCGCGAGGCGTGGATGCTCACGGGAAAACAGGTGACCAGGACGAGCGGGCTATCGATCGGCATGCGATTCTTGAAGACTCTTGCGCAATTCAGGCGAGCGCCGCACGAACGGCGCGGGCGAGCACCACCGGATCCTGCGTACAGGCCAAGTGGCGGGCCATACGGGCACTCAGCCGTTGCACGGGGGGAAACATCAGCGCCACCAGTTCGGGCACACCGCGTGCGGCGGCCTGCCCTGGGGCGAGTACGCTGTCGTCATCCAGGGCCACCCCGACGTACAAGGCGGCGTCCCTGAGGGCGCCGTCCGCGTCGGTGTAGGGGTCATCCGCACACATCTCGACGGCAAGGCCGGTGTCGAAGGCAAACAGTTCGATGGCGATCTCCACCACGACGGAGCTCACTGCCACGAATCGGATAACCCGACCACGCAAATCGTCAACGCAGTGATACATCGCGGAAATGACGAATAACACCCGTCCTTGCTCGTCTTCCCGGCCATTGACAACCAGTGCTCCGTTCATGACATTCCCTGGAAAGGTGAGGACACCGCCACGCGTTATACCGTGCCGCAAGCTGCCACGTTTGACCGGCTTCGGCAACACCATACGCTCTGGTACCCTGCTGCGCTTCGTAGCCCTGGAGTAGCGCTCATGGATGTGGATGGAAAGCGGATTCTGGTGACCGGCGGCACTGGGTCGCTGGGCCAGGTGCTGGTACGGCGGCTGCTCTCGGGCGAGTTCGGCACACCGGCGGCGGTCGTGGTGTATTCCCGCGACGAGGCCAAGCAACACGCCATGCGCCTGCGTTTCGGCCGCTTGCGGGCCTCCACCGACGAGGTCATCTACCGCAATTTTGCCCAATGCCTGCAGTTTCGCATCGGCGATGTCCGCGATCCGCACGGGCTGCGCGCGGCGGTCGATGGCATGGACATCATCGTCAACGCCGCGGCGATGAAACAGGTGCCGACCTGCGAGTACTTCCCGGAAGAAGCCCAGAGCACCAATATCGGCGGCGCGGTCAATCTGCTCACGGTGCTGCGCGATCTGCGTCACCCGGTTGAGACGGTGGTCGGGGTTTCCACCGATAAAGCCGTCAAACCGGTGAATGTAATGGGCATGACCAAGGCGGTGCAGGAGCGTGTGCTGATCCGCGCCAATCTGGACTGCCCGCAAACCCGCTTCGTCATCGTACGCTACGGCAATGTGCTCGCCTCGCGCGGCTCGGTGGTGCCTTTGTTTCTCGACCAGATCCGCCTTGGCGGCCCGCTGACCATCACCCACCCGGAGATGACCCGTTTTCTCATGGCGCTGGACGATGCGGTCGACACCATCGCCGCCGCCGTCGCCTCGGGACGGCGCGGGGACACGTTCATCCCGCGCGCGCCGGCCGCGCGCATGACCGACCTTGCGCGGGCATTGATGGGCGAGCGCGAGCTGCCGCTGACCGTGACCGGCATCCGTCCGGGCGAGAAGCTGCACGAGGTGCTCGTTTCCGAAGAGGAGCTCCAGCGAACCAGCCGTGTCGGCGACTACTACGCGATTCGCCCGATGCTGCCCGAGCTTCGTCAGGACGGCGATCTTGCACCCGCCGGCCTCAGTGGCGAGTACTCGTCGGCCGATGCACTGCTGCCGGTGGACGGCATTCGCGCTCTCCTCGCCCGTCACGGCCTGATGCCCGATACCGCTCCCGACGACGAGGACGAACTGCTTCGATGAAAATCGCCACCATCCTCGGCACCCGGCCCGAGATCATCCGCCTGTCGCTGATCATCGCCGCCCTGGACCGCTTCTGCGACCACTGTCTCGTACACACCGGGCAAAACTTCGACGACCGATTGTCGGAGATTTTCTTCCGCGAGCTGGGGGTGCGCCGCCCGGACCATCACCTGGGTGCGACTGCCACCCGCTTCGGCGAACAGGCCGGGATGATCCTCGATCGTACCGAGCAGGTGCTGATGCGCGAGCGACCCGACCGGGTATTGATCCTCGGCGACACGAACTCCGCGTTGGCCGCGGTGGTAGCCAAGCGCATGGGCATTCCGGTCTTTCATATGGAGGCGGGCAACCGCTGCTGGGACGACAGGGTGCCGGAAGAGGTCAACCGCCGCATCGTCGACCATTCCAGCGACATCCTCATGCCGTATACCGAACGCAGTCGCGACAATCTGCTGCGCGAGGGCATTCCCAGCCGCCGCATTTTCGTCACCGGCAACCCCATCGCCGAGGTCATGGCCACTCACCGTGAGGCCGTGGACGCCTCGGCCATACAAGCGGAGCTTGGTCTGGCCGCGGGGGGGTACCTGCTGGTCACCTTGCACCGAGCGGAGAACGTCGATGTCCCCGCGCGGGTCGATGGCCTGTTGCAGGGGCTCACGCGCCTGGCAGAGGCCTACGGCCATCCGGTCATCGTCAGCGCCCATCCACGCCTGCGCGCACGCCTGGACGAGCGCGGCCTAACGCCGGATGCGCGCATCCGCCTGCTGCCGCCCTTCGGCTTCTTCGACTTCCTGCGTCTGGAGCGCGAGGCCTTCTGTGTGCTCAGCGACAGCGGCACCGTGCAGGAGGAATGCGCCATCCTCGGTGTACCCAGCGTCACCTTGCGCGATGTCACCGAACGGCCCGAGACCCTGGAGTGCGGCGCCAACATCCTGGCCGGTGCCGACCCCGAAGCCATACTGCGTGCCGTGCGTATCGCGCGCGAGCGCGCCGGTCAATGGCAGGCACCGCCGGAGTACCTGCTCACCAATGTCAGCGACACCGTGTTGCGCCTGGTGACCGGCTTCCACCACGGCCTGTCCCAGGGCGGCGTCCGATGACCCGGGTGCTCGTCACCGGCGGCATGGGCATGCTCGGCCACGTTCTGGTGGATACGCTGCGCCGTCGCTACACCGTCGGCACCACCGTGCGCGATGCGGCGCCCACAGCGCCTTATCCCCTGGACGACATCACCGTGCTCACGGCGGTCGACCTCACCCGCGAGGACAGTCTTCAGCGGGTGCTCGACGTCCAGCCCTGGGATGTGCTGGTCAACGCTGTGGGCATGATCAAACAACGCGACGAGGCGACCGACCCGGTGCGCACCATCGCCGCCAATGCCCTGCTGCCCCACCGGCTGGCGGCAGCGTGCCGCGAGCGCGGCATACGCCTGATTCATTTCAGCACCGACTGCGTGTTCTCCGGATCGCCCGCCTCCGTCCGCGGACCGCTGGGTTATCGCGAGAGCGACCCCACCGATGCACAAGACTTGTATGGGCTGTCCAAGCGGCTGGGGGAGCCGGTCGGCCCCGGCTGCCTGAGCCTGCGCACGTCGATCATCGGCCCGGAGCTGCGCGGCCGCCACGGCTTGCTGGCGTGGTTCCTGGGGCAGGATCAGCCGACCGTGCGCGGCTTCACCCAGGCGCTGTTCACCGGCATCACCACCACCGTGGCCGCCGAGCTCGTCGCTCACCTGATCGACGAGCACGCCGCATTGAGCGGGCTATACCACGTCGCGGCGGAGCCGATCAGCAAACACGAGCTGCTGCGGATGTTCGGCGCGCGCTGGCGCCCGCAGGTGCAGATCGAGCCCGACGACTCGGTGGTCTGCGATCGTCGCCTCGATGGCCGGCGCTTCCAGGCCCAGACCGGCTGGTCGGCTCCCGCTTGGCCGGCGATGATCGACACCCTGCGGGTGGACGCATGAGGGTTCTGGTCACCGGTGCGGCCGGATTCATCGGCGGCCATCTGCTGCAACGCCTTGTGGAACAGGACATCCCCACCACGGCGCTGGGGTCGCTATCGGCTACGCGACCGCCGCCCGCCGGGCTCCAGCGTCCTCCGCTGACCTGGGTCCGTGCGGATGCGTGCGATGTCGATGCGATGACCGCGCTGCTGCGCGGTCATTCCGCGGTGATCCATTTGGCTGGGCGCTATCCATTGTTCGGTGCGCCCGCCGATGCCATCGCCTATGTGCACGCCAATACGGTGGCCACCGCGGTAATGCTGGTGGCCTGCGAACGCGCCGAAGTCCAGCGCTTCGTCCTGGCCAGTAGCGCACAGGTCTATGGCCGCCCGGACCGCTTGCCGATCCACGAATCGCAGGCACTCAACGGTGCCACCGCCTACGCCGCCAGCAAGCTGGGCGCGGAAACCCTGGTCCGCGCCCATGCCGCCGGTCATGGGCTGGAAGGCCTCAGCCTGCGTCTGTTCAATGTCTACGGCCCGCGCCAGCCGGCGAGCAACGTCATCGCCACCGTTGCCGGCCAGGCACTGGCGGGCGGACCGGTCAGCATCCACAGCGCACACCCGGAGCGTGATTTCGTCTACGTCGGCGATGTGGTCGACGCGTTGCTGGCGGCGATGCACTGTCCCATCGCCGATGGGCGGGCGGTGAACATCGCCTCCGGCACCTCGGTCAGCGTCGGCGAGGTTGCCCAGCGCATTCTGCACCTTGCCGGTCGGCCGAACGAGGCACTGGTGGTCCGCCAACGCGAACGCGCATCCACCGCTACCAATCCCGATTGCGTCCGCGCGGATGTCAGGCGGGCACAGGATCTCCTGGGCTGGACGCCGACTACATCGCTGGATGACGGCTTGGCGCACACCCTGGACTGGATGCGACGCCACCCCGCCTCGTCACAGGAGACACACCCCGCATGATCGTATTCGTACATATCGAGCGCTCCGGCGGCGCCAAAATCAATCAGGCGCTGCTGCCGTATTTTCCCGAGCGGTCGGTGATCTTCACCGGCTTGGTGGATGTCCCCGAGGCGCTGGCCAGGACGACGTGCGCCGCCGATCGCCGCTGGTTCCTCGGCGGCCATGTGCGCTTTTCGCAACTGGGGCCGTTCATCGAGACCCGACAGCCGGGCGATGTGCTGTTCTCGACCACGCGGGATCCGCTGGAGCGTGCGGTGTCCCTGTTTTACCTGGCGCTTCGCAGCCCCACATGGCTGCCCATGCTGGCGCCGATCGCGCAGACAAAAGGCTTCGCCGATTTCTACGCCGCCGCGGTGAACGCCGGCATGCTGCGGGCAAACGCGCAGTGCGTGCATTTGTCGGGCTCGCCGGACTGGCGGCAGACGCTGGCCACCGTGCAGCATCATTACGACCTGGTCGGCACCTACAGCCGCTATAAGCAGCTGCTGGATGGTCTGCAGACGCTGCTCAGCCCGCAGATAGCCGGGCTGCACATCGACGATGAGCGCATCAACGCGGCCTACCATGACGGTAGCGACGCCACCGGCTGGACACAGCGCCAGAGCATCGAGACGCTGGTCGACCGCCCCACCCGCGCGCGCATCGAGCGGGAGCACGACCAGGACTACGCGCTGATCGAGCACATCGAGGCCCAAGCCGACGGTGTACTGAGAAGGGATACGCCCATTTCGTATGCACAAGGAGTGCCCATTACATGAGCGACGAGCATTTGTCCGGAAAACGCGTGCTGGTCACCGGGGCCGGCGGCTTCATCGGCAGCCATCTGACCGAAGCGCTGGTACAGGCCGGCGCCCGCGTCACTGCCCTGCTGCGCTATGGCTCGGCCGGCAGCATCGGCCACCTGGCGACGCTGCCCGCTGCGGTGCGCGGGGCCATCGAGCCGTGCTTCGGCGATATCGGCGATGCGGAGTTCGTCCGCTCGGTCGTCGAGGGCCACGAGGTGGTGTTCCACTTGGCGGCGCTCATCGCCATCCCCTACTCCTACACTGCGCCGCGCAGCTACCTGCGCACCAACGCCGAGGGCACGCTCAACGTGCTGGAGGCGGTGCGCCAGTGCGAGGTGCCGGCGATGATCCACACCAGCACTTCGGAGGTCTACGGCAGCGCCCGCTACGTGCCCATGGACGAGGCCCATCCCCTGCAAGGCCAGTCGCCGTATTCGGCCTCGAAGATCGCCGCGGACAAACTGGCCGAGGCCTACCATCGCAGCTTCGGCGTGCCGGTGGTCACGGTGCGGCCGTTCAACACCTACGGCCCGCGGCAGTCCGCGCGCGCGGTCATACCGGCCACCATTCTCCAGGCCCTGTGGAGCCCGTCGGTGCGCCTGGGCGCGACCTCGCCCATCCGCGACATGACCTTCGTCAGCGACACGGTCGCCGGCTTCCTGGCCGCGGCGGCCACACCCGGGCTGGCCGGGGGCACGTACAACCTGGGCACCGGCGAAGGCTTTGCCGTGGGCGATATCGTCGCCACCATACTGCGCCTGACCGGGCGCGAGGACGCCGTGGAAACCGATCCGCAACGCCTGCGTCCCGATGCCAGCGAGGTCGATCGCCTGGTGTCCTCGAACCAGGCGTTCCGTGCCGCAACCGGCTGGGCGCCGGCGGTCGATCTGGAGACCGGCCTGCAGCGGACGATCGACTGGTTCCGCGCCCAGGGCCGTCCGGACGACCCGCAGGCCTACGTCCGATGAGCGCGCCGGTGATCGACACGGCCGTCATCATGGCCGGTGGCCTGGGCATGCGCCTGCGCCCGTACACCACGGTGCTGCCCAAACCCCTGATGCCCATCGGCAACATGCCGATTCTGGAGCTGCTGCTGCGCCAGTTGAAGGCCGCCGGCATCCGCACGGTGATCCTGTCGGTGAACCACCTCGCCCATCTGATTCAAGCCGTGATCGGCGATGGCCAGGCCCTGGGGCTGACGGTCACCTACCAGACCGAAGATCGGCCGCTGGGTACCTGCGGTGCGCTGGCGTTGATGATGGACCGCCTGCCTGAGCGCTTTCTCGTGGTCAACGGCGACTTGCTCACCGACTACCCGATCGCCCGGATGATGGACGCCCACATCAGCAGCGAGGCCGATGCCACGGTGGCGACGGCGCGCAAGTCGGTGGGGGTGGACTTCGGCGTCATCGTCCGCGACGCCCAGGGGCGGGTCAGCGACTATTTGGAGAAGCCCGCCAACCTGCACGAGATCAGCATCGGCTTGTACGCGCTGACGCGTAGCGCGGTCGCCGACAGGATCAGTGCCGGGCACGTCACCGACATGCCCGGCGTCCTTGTGTCATTGCTGGCGGACGGTCGGCCGGTCCAGGCGCACACGGCCGACTGCACCTGGATCGACATCGGCCGACCGGAGCAATACCAGCAGGCGCAGGAGATGTTCGAGGCCGATGCCGCGGTGTTCCTGCCGCCTGCGATGTAAGCGGTGCCTCAGCCGGCCGGTGGCGGGTCGATGACTGCCGCATCGAACGGCCGCCGGCTGAACACCTCGCGCAGCATGGGCGCGAAGTAGGCCAGCGGTTTGGTCGGGTAGTCGGGGTCGAAGCTGGCCTGGTCCCAGCGCTCGCAGAAGCGCACGCAGGACGCGTACCAGCGGTGATCGCGATAGGCCTCGCGGCCATCGGGGTCCATGTCCAGGTGCTGGGCGTAATAGGCCATCTGGAACAGGCCGTGCATCTCGAGTATCCACGTCACCTCGGCGCGCACGTACGGCCGGATGATCGCCGCGGCCAGTTGGGAGTGGTTTTCCGGGGCCAGTTCGTCGCCCAGGTCGTGGATCAACGCCCCGACGATGAGCTCGATATCGGCGCCATCGGCCTCGGCGCGGGTGGCCGATTGCAGGCTGTGCTCCAGACGCGTGACCCGATAGCCGGCCAGGGAGTCGTCCAGCCGCGCAAGCGCGTTGAGCAGCCGATCGGGCAGTGCGCGGATATAGGCTTGCTCCAGAGGGTGCAAGGCTTGGTACTCGTCGCGGGTTCCATCGCGCATCTGGGTAAAACGCACCACGGCAGTCATGCGGCGGCCTCCGTTTGTGGATCGGTCATGGCAAGCCGCCGGCGCAGCACCCGATACAGGCTGCGTGGACCGTCGCGGTCGATATAGCAGCCTTGCAGGTGGCGATGACCCTCGCTGGGGTCGAACGCGGTGCGCCCGTGCAGCACGCGGTTATTGTCGAACATCATCAGCTCGCCCGCCTGCAGGCGGAAGCGCAGCTCGAAATCCGGGTGGGCGAACAATGTCCCCAGGCGCTTGCGTGCCCGGTGGTAGGCGCGGGTATCGTCCTCGCTCATCAACGGCAGGTCGTCCAGGCGTGGACTGTAATGCACGCCAGTCATCTCGCCGCGGCCGTTGACCTCGATCATCGGCTTGATGCTGGTCAGCTCCGTATCGGCGTCGCGAAAGCGGTAGCGCACCGGTATCCGCGCCAGCAACTCTAAGCCTTGCGGGTCCTCGGCACGCAAGACCTCCGCCACCGCCAGGCTGTCCACCAGGGTAGACAAGCCGCCACGGGTCTCGTTGATCAGGCAGTGCAGCAGTTGGATACCCGGTACCGGGGTACGGTAAGGGTTATCAGTGTGCGGCCCGAGGGCAACCGGGCGATAGGCCAGGTCGTTGGAGTCGGGCCGCGAATACACCTCGAAGTAGCGGCCGAAGTTGGTCTCGCGCACGAAGCCGAAGCGGCGGGCGATGGTGAGTATCGCCTCGCGGTCTATGGGGGTATCGCGCAGGATGATGAACCCCAGGCGGATGAAGTCCTCGACGGCGGCGAGCAGCGCCCCCTCCTCAGCCAGGCCCGCCCAATCGTGGTAGGGCACCGGCGACAGGTCCGAACGCCAACGGGTCGGTGGTGGGCAGCCGTCATCCAGCGCAAGCCCCATGAGCACGTCATCGACGTCAAAGCGGCAACGGGCACCGTCGCTGAACGCGACTGTCAGCTGCCGCCCGGCGAGCTGTGCATCGACGATGTGCAGCTCGTCGGGCAACAGGTGGGGGTTCATCAGCCGCTGTTGCGTGATCAGGTCGAGATCGGCCGGCTCGCGGCTGCGTTCGCGCAGCCACAGGGCGGGCAGAACCTGATCCTGACCGTGGCTGCGAACCATCACGTCGAAGCGGTCGTCGATACGTCGGGTGACGATCTCGGGCATGGCGGCCTTGTGTCCTGGAGGGCGTATGGATGCCGTCATGGAATCATCCGCATAGTCTCTTCGACAAGCTGGCGGATTCTTAGGAAATGGATAAGATCAGCTTATGAAACGATTGGTCAGCCGCCTTCCCTCTCTACGTGCCCTGGTGGCGTTCGAAGCGGTCGTCCGCCTGGGTTCGGTGACCGCCGCGGCACGCGAGCTGGGCAGCACGCAGCCGTCGGTGTCGCAACATCTGCGCGTCCTGGAGCAGGATCTCCAGCAGGCGTTGTTCGGCAAGGCCGGGCGTGGCCTTAAGCCGACGCCAGAGGCACGCGAGCTGTATCGCGTCGTGGCCCCTGCCTTGAACCGCATGGCGGACGGGGCCGACCGCCTGCGCGAGCAGGCGCGGGCGGCGGGCGGGCGGGTGGTGATCCGTGCCCATTTTGGTTTTGCCCATTTGTGGTTGCTGCCGCGGCTGGATGCCCTGGAGGCGACGGTGCCGGGAGTCCAGGTTCAGGTGGAGCCGGAGGATGCCGATGGCGAGGACCGGGATGCGGATATCGAGGTGGTGTTCGGGCGCTTCGATCGGCGGCGGGTGGATGAGGTGCGGTTGTTCTGCGAGACGGTGTATCCGGTATGCAGCCCGGGTTTTGCGCAGGCCCATGGGCTGAGTGGGGAGACACCGGCGAGTGCGTTGGCGCGGTTGCCGTTGTTGCATATGGATGAGCACGATCCGCGCTGGCTGGATTGGACGGGCTGGTTACAGCGCTGTGGTGTGGAGCAGGCGCCGCGGCCGGTGCGGATGCATTACAAGAATTATCCGCTGTTGTTGAATGCGGCGATGGCGGGCCAGGGGGTGGCACTGGGTTGGCGGTACTTGATCGACCCGATGGTGGCGGATGGGCGGTTGTTGGTGGTAGGGGCGTCGGTGCGGCGGGACGGTTGGGGGTACATGTTGCGGCCTGGGGGTGGCGACAACCCGTTGGTCGGGGGGGTGATGGAGGCTTTGCGCGAGCTGGGGGGGCGGGAGTATTCCTAAAGGGGGACCGTGTTGGGTTTTCGGGTGCCGGCCCGCAGGGATAGTGCTTGTGCGGCCTGCCCGGGCTTCGGCGGTGGTGCTGACTCCCCACCACCTCGGCCCGGGCACGGTGTGCTAGATGGCGTCGGCCGGCCAGGCCATCAGTCCGGAATCCCCATGCGCAATGGTGGTTGCAAGTCCCGTGGCGCGCGGTAGGATCTGCTCGGCATAGAACCGGGCGGTGGCGATCTTGGCGCGGTGGAAATCGTCCTCGCCCTCGTCGTCCAGGCGTTGGCAGGCGATCAGTGCGGCGCGTGCCAGGTGCCAGCCGCCGAAGACATAGCCGGTGAGCATCATATAGTTGAACGATGCCGCCATGGCGGCGTTGGGATCCTCGCCCAGCATTCCGACAACACTCTGGGTCGCCCGGGTCTGGGCGTCTACGGCCTCGGACAGACGGCCGCCGATGGAGCGCAGCGCCGTGTTGGGGTGGTGCTCCAGTTTGCCCAACGTGGCGTGCATCGCCTCGATCAGGTCAGTCATCGTGCGCCCGCTGTCCTGGGCGAGCTTGCGGCCGACCAGGTCTGCGGCCTGGATACCGTTGGTGCCCTCGTAAATCGGTGCGATACGGGCATCGCGCAGATGCTGGGCAGCGCCGGTTTCCTCGATGAAGCCCATGCCCCCATGCACCTGGACACCCAGCGAAGCCAGCTCCACGCCCAACTCGGTGCACCAGCCCTTGACCACCGGAATGAGCAAATCGAGACGGGCTTGGTTAAGCCCGCGCTCGGCCTCATCAGGGTGGTGCTTGGCGAGGTCCATATAACCCGCGGTCACCATCGCCACGGCGCGCATGGCCTCGATCTGGCAACGCATGGTCAGCAGCATGCGCCGCACGTCGGCATGTTCGACGATGGCCACCCGATCGCCATGCTTGACCCCCAGCGGCCGGCCCTGGACACGGTCATGGGCGTATTGACGGGCGCGCTGGTAGGCCATGTCAGCGATGGCCACGCCCTGCAGCCCGACCTTGAGCCGGGCCTCGTTCATCATGGTGAACATATAGGAAAGGCCTTTGTTCTCCTCGCCCACCAGATAGCCGATGGCCCCATCGTCGTCGCCGAACGACATGACACACGTGGGGCTGCCATGAATACCCAGCTTGTGTTCGATCGACACGCACCGCACATCGTTGCGCGCACCCGGATTGCCCTCGGCATCGGGGATGTACTTGGGCACGATGAACAAGGAGATGCCCTTGACGCCCTCAGGGGCATCCGGGGTACGGGCCAGCACCAGGTGGATGATGTTCTCGGCGCAGTCGTGCTCGCCCCAGGTGATGAAGATCTTCTGACCCTTAAGGCGGTAATGATCGTCCTCGGGCACCGCGCGGGTCCGCACGGCGCTCAGGTCTGACCCGGCCTGGGGTTCGGTGAGGTTCATGGTGCCGGTCCATTGGCCGGACACCAGCTTCGGCAGGTACAGCGACTGCTGCGCGTCCGACCCGTGGTGCTTCAGGGCTTCGATGGCCCCGGCGGTGAGCATGGGGCACAAGGCGAACGACATGTTGGATGCGTTGAGCATCTCGTGCACGGCGGTGTTGAGCAGCTCGGGCAACCCCTGCCCACCGAATGCTGCCGGGGCACCCAGGCCGTTCCAGCCCCCATCCACGTACTGACGATAGGCGGCGGGAAAACCCTCTGGTGTGCTCACCTGCCCGTCGTCGAGCCGAGCGCCTTGCCGGTCGCCGCTGACATTGAGCGGCGAGAGCACATCGCGGGCGAGCTTTCCGGCCTCCTCCAGGACAGCTTCGACCAGATCGCCGTTGACCTCGGCCTCGGCAAACGCCGGCATGGCGGCAATCGTGTCCAGGTCCGCCAGTGCCTCGATGGCAAAGCGCATATCACGGACAGGAGCGGTGTAGTGCGTCATGACGGTTTCCTGTATTCAAGAAGCCAAAATCGATGAAGACGGATCGCCCCATGACGGCGCCATCTCCAGCTCATTGTAGGAGCGGTGCCCTCACCGCGAATTCCATTGGGCGTTTAGCCCAGTTCCTTCTCCAGCTCCGGCAACACCTGG